>JAUWHL010000288.1 GCA_030605895.1 Promethearchaeota archaeon
AGAAGAAAAAGAATTAGTAGAAGAACCTTTAGATATCGAGACAAAAGAAGAAGCTAAAATAAAAACTAAAAAATCAAAAGAAAAAAGGGAGGTAAAACCTCTTCCGGAAGATGTTAAAGAACAAATGGTTTATTATATCGAGTATAATGACATTCAATTAAATAAAAAGATTCTGGCAGAGAAATTAACTGAAATTTCAAAATCCACTAAGGATGCTAGATATGATTATGATCTTGATTTTAAAAAGGAAATAAATATAAAATTAGAGGCGTTAAAAACCTTAATAAGTGAATTGAAGGAAAAGGAAAATGTTGTTAAGCAGAATTTAGAGGAACCCTTTATTGTTCAGAGGATAAACAATAATATAGAAACTAAAATATTTCAACTCGAAAATCTGGCAAGAGAACATAAATTACATAAAGTTGATAGAGAATCATTTGAAAAACTAAGAGATAAATATAAACAAGAAAAACAAGATTTAGAACAAGAAAGAGATGATTTACTAGCAGGAATGAAATTATGGATTCAAGATTTAAAATTAGAAAAAGCAGAAATATCCGGGGAGAGAAAGCTTAATAAAGGTAGATTTCATTCAAAAGAGCTTACCGAAGAAGAATTTAATAAAGCAGATAAAGAATTTGATCTTCGATTGAAAAAAATTAATACTAAAATTAAAACATTAGAAAAATTAACAAAATAAGTAGAATATTTTTATTATGTAATATTTTAAGATGCAATAACCATGAGAAATAAAATAAAAGCTCTAATTATTCTACTTATTGGATTATCACTTTTAACAATTGGAATTATTCAGGGACAAAATTTATTGTTAAACTCTTTTTATGATAAAATGGCGGCAGTTCCTTAATGATCAAAATTCAAATTTTCCTTTTTTAACAGCTATAGAATTGTCTAAAAATCCCTTTTTCTGAAAAATCTTTTCTTGGGATTTTTTATACTTATTTGATTGATTATAATGGGTTTTACATAAATAAATTTTATGTCGTGAATTTTTATTATATTTTAAACCCGAATTTTCAACATATTTTTTCCACGCATTTTCAGAAAGCGATCGAATAGCAACTTCACCACAACCTTGAATTGAACAATCTTTATTTTTTGCAGATCCGCCTAAATCGCTTTTATCTTTAAGTTCCTTCGGAAGTTTCATAGTTAAACACTTGCTAAAATCTTTTTTAGAATAGAATATTATGTTTCTTTAATATATAATATCTTAAAATTTTTGCTAAAACTCATGGATAAATCAAACTTGATTTTCGATGAAAATTTTATAGCAAAATCTGTTTATCCATGTGATTCGCCTTTACGTATTTCTATAAAAGATGATTTTTTTACAAGTTCTGCGGTTCTTTTTTCAATAATTCCCTACGAAAATAAGCCATATGAATTAATTTTAATTCATAGATCAAATAGAGGTACAAGACATAGAGGAGAAATGTCCTTTCCTGGAGGAAAATTTGACCACTTGTTAGATTCTTCATTGAAAGATACAGTCTTAAGAGAAACAGAGGAGGAAATCGGCGTATCTCGTGAGAACGTTAAAATATTAGGGTGTTTGGATGATTTTCCTACCATGACTCGATATATTATCACTCCCTTTTTAGGTCTTATCGATAAAAGTCAACCTTTAATAAAAGATAAAAGAGAAGTTCAGAGAATCTTAAAGATTCCAATAAATTTTTTCACTAGTAAAATTAATTTTAGAGAACAAGCTGTTGATATTGATAAAAGAAAATTCCCTATTTTTTACTTCAATTATATTGATGATAGCAATGGTCAGAAATATACTATATGGGGAGCAACAGCTTATTTAATAGCAGTATTCATTGAAAAAGTCTATGGATTTAATATGTCAGAATTAGGGTTAAAACGCTTTAAACTTGAAAAAATTAAGCATCTGAAAGAATATATTAAATATAGAAACCAAATAACAAAGAAATTTTAAAACTTAAATTTTAAACTGTATTGTTTTTCTTGAAAAAAACGTTCATTTTATTTTTCCTAATTTATAAGTATAATCTGGACAGTTTTTACAATCTGGAATCTTACACAAAAAATGAATTTTAGGAAGTACACATGACGAAATAAAGGGACATTCGCCTAAATTTAAATCAAGTGCTAATTTAACATCACTACTCATCATATTTTCTCTTATTATCTTATTTTAATTTAAAAGAAATAACCGTTTTATATTTATAAAGAAAAAAACAGTCCAAGTTTAGTAATTCAATAGTTAAATTACTTTTATTTTGAAATAGATAGCTTATTATCTGTTATAATATCTACATAATAGGCTTGATACAAAAATTAATGAAACCTATTTTCCTTGATAAGTAAAATTCAATTAGTAGAATATACTTTTTACATTAATTTTTCAAAAAGAAGTAAAATAACTATATGAAATATCGAAAAATGGGTTCCCTTAATTGGGAAGTGTCTGTTCTGGGATTTGGCGCTATGCGGTTACCTATGATTGATCAAACAACCGTTAATGAAGGAGAGGCTATTAAAATGATTCGTTATGCAATTGATAATGGAGTAAATTATATTGATACTGCATATCCCTATCATAATGGCGAAAGTGAGGTTATAGTGGGAAAAGCACTCAAAGATGGTTATCGAGAGAAAGTCTATCTAACTACAAAATTACCTATGTGGTCAGTAAAGAAAAGTGAGGATTTCGATAAATTTCTCAGTGAACAAATCGAAAGATTACAAACCAAACCTGATATATATCTATTCCATGGTTTAACTAAAGATCGACTAGAGAAAATTAAAAAATTAAATTTAATTGAAAAAATGGAAATAGCAAAGGAGAAAGGATTATTTAAATATTTCGGGTTTTCATTTCATGATAATTTTGAGGTTTTTAAAGAAATAATTGATTATTATAATTGGGATTGCTGCCAAACTCAATTTAATTATGCTGATGTAGAATATCAAGCAGGTATTAAAGGAGTAGAATATGCTGGAAGTAAGAATATCGCATTAATAATCATGGAACCCATTCGAGGTGGAAAGTTGGCAATTCCAGAGGATAGATTAGATACGAAACCAGAAATTAAAACAATCTTGGATAAATCAAAAGTTAAAAGAACTATGGCTGATTGGGCACTAAAATTCGTCTGGAACCATACTAAAGTATCTGTAGTATTAAGTGGAATGAGTAATATGCAACAAGTTAAAGAAAATATCGAATCAGCCAAAAATTCGGCAATCAATAGTTTAACAAAAGATGAATTGCAAACTATTTCTAAATTACGAGATGTTTATGATAGATATGATCTTGTATCTTGTACTAGTTGTAGATATTGCTTACCTTGTCCAAATGGAGTTTCTATTCCATGGGTCTTTAGATTGTTAAATGAATTAGGATACTGGGGTGAACAACGTAAAGATAGAATATTACTTTTCTATAACAGAATGGCAAAAACACCAGAAGAGTTGGAAAAAAAGCTCACTGAAGAAGAAGAGGTTGATGGAGCAGCAAGTCTATGTATTCAATGTGGTGAGTGTCTTGAAAAATGCCCTCAACAAATCGATATCCCAGATATTATGGAGAAGGCTAATGGCATTTTTGAAGAAGGTAGGGATGTTTCAGAACTTTTTTATTAATTTTCTTAGAATAATTTCAATATCATCTACATGAATGTAGATGAATAAGATATGGAAATATAAAAGAGAAAATTGTTTTATAAGTTAAAAATTTTGAAGTATAAATAGTAAATTTCTTTTAAAACTATAAACTTAATTACTTAAAGTGGCCCTTGACGGTCGGAATTGCTTTGAGATCATAACGATCTCCAACGATAAGTGGTCTCTGACGCTGGGCTTCAAACCCAGTTATCCTGCGGAGGGATAGGAGTTCGATAATGGTTAGATATTGTCTGATCTTCGAAAATCTCCTCGAGGGCCGCCATTATATCATTAAAAATAGTATAACGTGTTTTAAATGGTTGATTTTAACAAGATTGTTGAATTTTTTAAAGGTTCAGATATTCCTGAAAATATGCTTAATAGGGGTCAACTCGTTTTGAATGAATTCTTGACTCCAATAAAAATCCTATTTGAACAAAGATCGGTACCTAGCGAACCATGGACTGATGAACAAATAGAATTCCTTCTTCAAATACTTTCAAATATGGATACAGACAAAGATAAGAATGCTGCGAGGGTTGGTGAAAGAGAAGCAAGAATAGCTTCAAAGCTTCAATTAAAAACATCAGCAGGATTTTGTCATGGAGTGGGGAGAAGCGGGTATCTAACCGCCCCTCAACCTAAAGCACCAGGGGGATCTATAATGTATGAACTATCCAACTACTTAGCTCGAAGTATATTGAAAAATTTTGGATTACCAAACATAAAGGATGCAATTGTAGTCCCATTATGTACTGGAATGTCATTATCCTTGACATTAGGAGCTTTAAGCTCGAATCAAAGTGAAAAAAACTTGAATTTTAAAAGGACAGTATTAGTTCCTCAAATTGATCACAAATCACTTATAAAATCAATTGATTTAATGGGTTTTAAAAGTAAAATTATTGGAGGGAAGATTTTTGGGGATGCTGTTAGAATCCCAGTTGAAGATATAATAGATAATTTAGATGATGACTGTTTTGCTGTAATCTCAGTAACAAGTTTCTTCCCACCCCGCGAGCATGACGATATTAAGGAAATTAGTAAATTTGCTCAAGAACATAATCTTATTCATATCGTTATAAACGCATATGGTGTACAAAACCCAGAATGGATGAAAATAATTCGATCTGCAATTGATGCTGGTAGAGTAGATGCTATAATTCAATCAACTGATAAAAATTTTCTTACTCCTGTTGGAGGAGCTGTAATAGCCTCACCTATCAAAGAAAATATAAAAAAAATCAGTCAATCATACGCGGGACGTGCTTCAGCGACCCCTGTTGTAAATTTTTTGATTTCAATGTTGTCATTGGGAATTACTGGCTATCAAAAATTAATTGAAGAACAACAGCAAAATCGGGAAATTCTTGAAAGAAAATTGAGAGAAGTAGCTGAAAAAATTAGCGAAAGAATACTTGATATCTTCAATCCTATTGCGGTTGCATTATCTTTAAAAAATTTAAAAGAAGATCAATTATTTGCACTTGGAGGTGCTTTATATAATTTACGAGTTACAGGACCACGAGTATATAACCCTAAAGAAGAAGGATTTGGAACATGTTGTAGCAATTATACAACTCCCTATATCGTAATGAATGCCGCAATCGGAGCAACTGAACAAGATATTGTTTTTGCAGTTGAGAGATTTGAAAAAGCATATAAGCAAATTGTTCAAAAATAAAAATATTTGATATCGTTTAATATTCTATTTAAACAGAAATAAAAATAAATAAAAACTAGTAGTTCTATATTTTAATAAAAATTGTTTAAACAATGCTAAAATGTTAAAAGGAGAATCGTAATGGAAAACAGACTTTTAGACCAATTTAATAATGTGATTATTTCTCAGTGGTCTTCTAAACAAATGGAAGAGCCATATAGCCCTTTAAACCCTCGAGAATTATTTGAAATAGCTTACCACACATGTAATTCTGTTTCTATGAGAAATATCTATATAAAACAATCTTCAAGTGAAGATCAAGGTGGATCTAAAGCAGTTTTCTATTCAAATAGCAAAAAATTTGTAGCAATAGATGCTTTAGAAAATAATTTAACAATTACTAAATATTTTAGTGAAGAGACTACTGGAGATAAAATTATATCAGAAATCCAACCTGTAGTTAAAAGGAGAAAAGATAATTTTGCTAAAAAAGATACAGGAATGAAAACTCAGATTTTAAAAAGCATTTTAGTTGAGAGAAAACTCGATGAATGTGCAAATTTAGTATTATTAAAAGGGATAAATCGAAGAATTTATTTTGCAATAGGGGATGCAAGAGAATCCGCTGCTGTTGTTCCAATCTTTATGGAAGCTGAAGGGGCAAGTTTAGTACAATTAGCTTTAAATAAGTGGATGGAAACAGCTCAGAGACTGGAACAAGAAAAAACTTTTCCCGACAATCTTGTTCCTGGTATTCTGAAAAATCTAACCCAAATAAAGAAATGGCTCCTTGATTTGATTAGTTCATTTTTAGATAAATAACAACTTATTATTCCAATTTTATTTAATAAACTAAATCTAAGAATATTACTTCAATGTATATTGAGGTATTATTTTGGTATATTTGAAAAAACGTAAAATAGATGTTTCACGAAATAAAACTTTACTTTCTATTCTAAATATCTTAATTACCAATTATATAATTATTATAAGTTAAATTTTTATTTTTTGATCCATTATAATTCTTGGATTAAGTTTGGACTCGTTGCTTAGTTTGGCTAAAGCGCAGGTCTTATAAATGACCTACGGACATACAAAAGTTAAGAAATTGTCCGTATTTAGTAAAAGCCTGAGAAAGTTATACTTTTTGTAAAACTATCAGGAAATCGGGGGTTCAATGGGACATACTCGTTTCGAGTTTCCTGAACACATCCCCCCGAGTCCATAATATTAATCAATTTTTAAATTACTACTTATGCGGGATTTTCTTAAATATCCTAATTTAAACTTCTTATAACTTAAATATATATAATTTTGTTTTAATGATTTTATTAACAAACTCCATTGATAAAAAAAGATAAAAATTTTTTTATTGATGTAAAATTATTATAAAAAGAGATTTTAGTTTACTAGAAAAAATTATTAAAAAAGTTGATATGCTATGGCTGAAATGTTAACCGATCTTCTTCAGAATATCTATAAAAGGATTGCTCAATTAGGGCAAGCAATACAGGAGCTGAAGACTTCTCTCGATGGACTTAATCAAAATATTGAACAAAAAATTTCAAATTTAACAGAAAAATTAGAAGAATTTTCTAATGAGATTAATGTTACTCAAACTAAGCATATCGATGCTGTAAAGGAAATTGGAGAAGGTACAACTAAGGAATTGAAAATAATTCAAGAAGGTTTAGGATTAGATGCGTTAACAAATTTAATGAAAAAACTTGAGGATTTTGCTAAGCTTTCTGAGGGCGTTCTCAATCAAGAGACTGTAAACTTGCTATTATCAGAAGCAATTGACTCTGTTAAAAACCTTAAAGAATCTCTTAAAGAAGAAGAGGTAGTTGAATAAATAAACTTAAATTTTATTATTAAAAAATTGAGGAGATTAACCGAAATATGGCTGAACAATTATTAGAGGAGATGATTCAAAAAATAAATCAAATTATGGCTTCCTTAGATGGAACAATAGCACAAATTAGCCAAATGAGTGAGTCTATTACTGATATGACTCAAAGCTTTTCTGAACAAACAGTTGCTATGACAGAAAATATTAGATTAATTGTAGAAGTCTTAAAACAGTTTAGAGTTCAATCCAGTAAAAATCTTCAAGAACTTTCAGATGATTTTAATCAAAAAATAAAAGAACTTTGGGATAAAAAAGCTATTGAAGTAATCACAGAAGAAGAAAAGAAAGCTATTGCTATTATAAAGCAAGCATCAAAAGAAGTCACCGATAATCTGTACTTTGCTCAGTTATTAAACATAATTCAATCAATAAGAGAAGAAACCAATAGAATAATTAGTGCAAGTCAATCATAAATTTTTAATTTTTTTCTACTTATTCTCAATTTAATTAGAATTAAAGATTTGTAAAAAAAGATGACTATATATGGTACTAGGCTGTTTTGTGATTTTACTTCCCAACGACGCTGATTATAAGATTATGGGATATTATCTTAAAGAGGATAAATCAGATTTTGAAATTTCAAATGATTTATTTCTTAGATTAAATCTTGATCACTCAAAAAATGAGTATAATCTATTAAAATTAAAGGATTTTCAAATTTTCTCGTATATCTATAATTTTAAGGGAAAATTGACTCGAAAAGCATCTGGACTTATTATTGGGTTACTCTTAAATGAAAGTGATGAACCAGAAACATTTCGTTCATCCCTTAAAGCAGGAGCAGAAGCATTTGAAATTCCAAGTCTCAATATTCTAAAGAAATCACGAGAAGAATTTGAAATTCTATTAAAAGATATTTATTTAGAACATTTAGAACCTTTAGTAGATGTTCTAGAACCTGAAGCTTTAAAAGATAGTATTATTAACATCACTAAATTTATGCTTAGTGGTGGGAAAAAAGAAAGAAAAATTGCTCAAGAACTAGTACAAAAAATAGAAGAGGGAGAACATAAGAAGATTTCAGAATATTATGAAACAGCAGAAAATGCAATAAAATCTTTAGATTATGAGAAAGCTGCAAAATTTTACATTAAAGCAGCACAAATGGCTGAAGACCTATATATAATGGATATTGCTGCGTTCCTTAAAGAAAAAGGTATTTTTTCTCAACAAATTCCTGATTTATCAAAAGAAAGAGAAAAAATTGTACAAGATGCTCGAAATGCTCTTAGAAATGAAGATTTTCATACAGCATATACTTCTTACAGAAGAGCTAGTGAAATTTCTAAAAAACTTATCCAATTTGATAAAGAAGAGGAATACAGATTAAAATCAAAAGCATTAGAAGATTTTTATAATTTAGACGAAAAATATAGAAAAAATAAATAAATTTCTCTTGCTTTATTTTTTATAAATACACTATTAAATTCACTGTTTTTTTCTTGATATGGCAAATTTTAATCAAAAATTAATATGCTTACTTACTGATTTTGGTTCAAAAGGTCAACATTATGTAGCAAGCATGAAAGCAATTATATTAAAAATTAATTTTAATATAAAAATAATAGATATATCTCATCATATAACTCCATATTCTATAATTGAAGCATCATATATGTTAAAAACCATATATAAATATTTTCCTGAAGAATCTGTGTTTATAATTGTAGTAGATCCTGGAGTAGGGGGCTTTCGAGAAATACTAGCATTTAAAACGAAGTCAAACTACTATTTTATTGGACCAAATAATGGAATATTTTCAGATACTTTTCATAATAACATAACTGAATGCGTAGAAATTCAAAATAATGAATTCTTTCAAAAGCCAATTTCAAATACATTTCATGGAAGGGATATTATGGCTCCTGTAGGTGCACATTTACTATCTGGTATCCCCTTACATAGATTTGGTCCAAAGTTTAACCTTAATAATTTAAAAGAGACTCCTATTAGTTATGATATAAACATTAAAAAGAAGACTATTAATTGTGTGATTCAATGTATCGACAGTTTTGGAAATGGGACAACTAACATTCCAATAATTAATAATAAAATACAAAATAGTGAATTACTAGTAAGTGATGATATGAAAATTAATGTAAATATCAGGGGAGACACATTTGAAGGGATATTTACATCTTATTTCTCTAGTGTTCCAATTAAATCAATAATATTTCTTGTAGGTTCAACTGGATTTCTTGAAATTTCCCTTAATCAAGGAAATGCTTCTAAAGAATTAGGTTTTAATGTAGGAGATATTATAATCATAAAATTGTAAGGGAGAATATATAGATATGGAAAAAGAAATTTTGGCTTGCATTGAAGAAAAAAACAAAAAATTTTTGCAATCAGGCCAGGTATCTAAATATATTTTTCCAATGGAACGAATGGAGGCGCATAATAAAAAAATCAGTCATTTAATTACCAGGTTTTTCATTGTATCAAAAACACCCAAAGGAGATATATTATATTTAGTCCAAAAGCGAGGAAAAACCAAGAATACCTTTCCAGAGTTTTTTACAGATTCCTCTTCTGGTCATGTAATCTGGATGAAAAATTTGGATCTTAATAAAATCAAGCAAAATGCTATTAGAGAACTTGAAGAAGAGTTTGGAATTCCTCCGAAATATATTCAAAAGGTATTATTTTATGATATAAATACAGAAGGAAATGAAATCGCATATATTTTTTTTGGTATTGTTAACTATAATATACCATTAAAACATAATCCTGAAGAGTTAGATATTAAATCAAGTAAGTTTTATAGTAGAACTGAGCTTGAAAATTTGTTAGAGAATGAAAAATATATCGATTATTCAAAGAAAATATGGAAAACCATATTAAATACAGATTTCTTCTCTCTTTTTGAGATAGAAACTGAACAATCATATGAGAACAGAAACTCTATTGCTTTGTTTATCGGTAGATTTCAACCTTTACATCATGGGCATATTTATGTTCTTAAAAATATCTTAAAGTTATATAAAAAAGTAAAAATTGGAATAGGAAGTTCTCAATTTTCCCATAAGTTAAATGATCCATTTTCAAGTGAAGAAAGAAATAAATTTATTAATGCAGCATTAAAGAAAAGAGATATCTCCTCAAAACAGTATGAAATATATGATATCCCAGATATTTTTAATG
>JAUWHL010000040.1 GCA_030605895.1 Promethearchaeota archaeon
CAAGACCGATAAAATTCTTAAGTATTCAAATTAGTTCTTGGCGTTAATGAGGTGAAAGATAAAAAAAAGCGGGTAGAAAGATTTTACAAGCGAATGACGTTGAAAGACTTTATAATTCTTCATTCATTTATAAAATTACCCGAAATTTTAGATAAAACATAATTACTAAAGATTTTACCTTTGAAAAGTCAGTAGAATCATGGTCAAATACTCAAATAGTAAAGATTGGTTTGAAATTATAAAACATAAAGATTATCTATATGTAATCCGAGAGAGATTAGATGAAATTGATCCTCGGTTTTATACTACTTATACTAATTTATATTTAGTTGTTGGTTCTCACTCTGCGTTATTAATTGATACTGGTTCTGGATTATTTCCCCTTAAACCGGTTGTAAATGATTTAATCTTGGATAAAACATTAATAGTAATAAATACACATTGTCACTTTGATCATGTTGGTGGAAACCACGAATTTGATAAAATTCTTATTCACAAAAAGGAAAAAGATCAAATTTTAAAACCTCACGATATTTCTTTTTTACAAGATTCTTCCAAAGAAATAACTAAACTTTATAGAAATAAGAAGCATACTCTTCCACCCGCTAAGGGTATCCAAATAGTAAAAGATGAGGAAATCATAGATCTAGGTGAAATATCAATAAAAATCATTCACACTCCGGGACATTCTCCAGGTTCAATCTCCTTATTAACTAGTAAAAATGAACTTTTTACAGGCGATACCGCTCATTATGGAACAATGTATTTAACAAAAAAAGATTTTCCAATTATTTTATCGAGTATTTCAAAATTACTTGAGTTATTTCAAAAATCTATAACAATCGAAATTTATCCCTCTCATGAGGAATACGCGGTTAGTAAAAAGTTATTAGTGGATCTTAGTAAGGGGATAAAAAATATTGATAATATATGGGATACGAGAAAAAGAGACGATTTTCTTGAATCTTGGATAATTGATGATGAAATTTTTAAATATGTGATTTTTTAATATCTTTATTATTCTAATCCATCAATTTTTTTTGGAGCACGTGGAGGAGAACGGTAAAATTTCACAGCAGGATATCCCAATATAAATATACCAACTTTCTTTCCCTTAATGTTCGCTATTTTCTTTATTTCTGGATTGTTCATCATAGCCATTTGCGTCCAACCATTCCAACATGTACCTAAACCAAGAGCTTGAGCGGCTAATCTTCCATATGTTATAATTATTCCAATATTCATTAGTTCCATTTCAGAATCATCTGGAGAATCAACAAAAATAACATGAGGGGCATCAAAAAATATTGGACTGTTGAAAACTTTTCCAAGAAGTTTTAATAACGTTCCATATTTATCTCTCGCTTGTGGTTGCTTCATTAACTCTTCAATGACAGCATCATTTAATTTCTTTATTTGCTCTTTGCCTGAAAGAATTGTAAAATTTTCAGTTCGAGCGTTCTCTGCTGTAGGAGCATTTAACATTGCATCAAAAACCTTTTGTAAAGTATCTTTTGATACTTTTCTGAGTCTATAACGACGAATTGAACGATTTGCTCTAAGGAATTTATAAATTGGGTCATATGATGCGATTTTCTCGGGTTTTCCAACATCTTCATAGGAATATGCTTCCCCCATCCCTTCATAAAGAATAGCATCCTGAGGACATCTTGCGATGCATTGGCCACATAAATTACAAAATTCTGTTGGATCATTAAAGACTATTTTATCTTGTTCTTGATCTCGCCTAAATAATATACAAGTTGTAAGGCAAAGATTACAATTATTACATTCCTCGTAGTTTATTCCAAGAATAGACATAACATATAAAATCAACTAGCAAAATTTAACTTTACTATAATGACTCAATTAATCCCGATCAATCTCTTTTATATATATGAAATTCAATAACTTCTTATTTAATGCACAAAATTAAAAAAATGATTTCCTATGCTTGATTATGATTTAATTATTATTGGTGGTGGCGTTGGTGGCACAGCTATAGGCGCTATTTTGGCATCTAAAGGTTTTAAGACCTTACTTATTGAAAAAAATAAATTTATTGGCGGGAGATGTAGCAGTTATGAGAAAGAGGGTTTTAAAATAGATATAGGCGTCCACACTTTTGGAAGGACAAGCCGGGGTCCTCATGGTAAAATTTTAAATATGATTGGGATGGAAGATGCTATAGATTGGGTATTATGCAGAAATCCTGGACCAAGATGGTTTTATCAAGGGAAATTTTGGAAATTTCCAAGAGAACTCAAAGAACTAATTCCAAACTCTGACTTTTCCAGTCTTATGAAATTATTTAGAGATTCAATGAAAATGAAGAATTTAGAGGAATTTGAAAGAAAGAGCGTAAAAGATTTGCTCTCTCAATATACAGACAATAATCTCGTCCATTCATTTGTGGATATTATTTCATTATTATATTTTGTGGTTCCATATTATCAAACTTCAGCTAGTGAATTTGTGAGATGCTTATCCTCCCTTTCAGCAGATTTTAGTATGGGATACCCAAAAGGTGGTTGTGAAGCGATTCCTTTATCATATGCACAAGGAATTGAGAAGTTTGGTGGAAATATCCTTACAGGCCAATCAGTTAAAAAAATCATTGTTGAAAATGAAAAGGTTCAAGGAATTGAACTGGATAATGGTAAATTCATTTCCTCTAAATTTGTTATCAGTAATGCAGGAATAAGAGAAACTGTAAATATTATGATTGACAGAAAATTTTTTGAGGGTAATTATCTTACAAAAGTAGATAATCTCAAATATTCAATAAGTGCTCTTACTCTTAAAGTAGCATTAAAAAAACCCATTACAGATTTCAAGTTAGTTACTTCATTTTCCCTACATGAACCCGAAGCGAGTTTCAATTCATTAATAAATGGTAAAGTTCCTGAAGAAGTATCTCTCTTCATCCCGATACCCTCAAATTATGATTCTAATTTAGCACCAAAAGGAAAACAGTTATTAATAGCTGGAACTGCGGTACCACAAGAAAATTTTGAAAAAAATAGGGAAAAGTGGATAAAAAATTCACTAAAAAGTCTTGAAACCATTTTTCCAGATCTTTCTGATAATCTATTGTGGTATGATGTATCAACACCAAGAGATTTAGATAAATTAGGCGGAAAAGAAGCTTCAGTTATAGGAATTAGTCAAATTACAAAACAAACTGGTAATGATAGACCTTCTCCAGTATTACCTATAGAGGGACTATATCTTGTTGGAGGAGACGCAGGGGGTTGGGGAATTGGAACAGAATTAGCGGCTAAAAGTGCGATAGAATGCTCAGAAATTATTCTAGCAAAATACCAAAAAAGAAAGTATTCTTAATCATACTCATTAATCTCTAATACAAATAACAATCTCATCTTAAATTTAAAAAAAAAAGATAAATGTAGTATTATTTCAAGGGGAAAAGAATTTCTGTTCTCAAATCTTCTGGTGGTGTCTCTGATGGATCATTTAAGTATACCTCATATGCAACTCCAGTTGATTCATATCCTTTTTCTTCCAACCATCGATTAAGTTCATTGTAAGCTGGTTCAATTTCTTTATAAGGCCCAATATATAGACAACTAGCAAATTTTCCTGACGGAATCTCTCTTGATTTAATATCATCTCTATCTGTAAGTTTTTTTGTAACAGGAAAGCCAATTTCAATGTCTAAATTTTGCATGTCTAGATTATAATAGGCTACAAATGGCGGTCCTGCGGGATTTTCTCCTAATTCTCCAAGATATTGAGCAATTGCTCCATAATATTTCCCCAAAACTTGAGGTAGATCCTGAACAGCTGAGTTGGTTCGAACTGATAAAACAGGTTGGGCTTCTTTTTCTTTCACTTCACATTTATATCCCATATTTATCTCATCTCAATTTTTTACTAATCTTTTAATATAAAATCCTAAAATGATCAAATTTCCCTTCGAATGGTATAGATCATTTTGTTTAAAGAATCATTAATTTCAATTTATAAAGATCTCCGTTCTGAATTAATAATTTTATATTGATGTAATTAAAATTAAGGTTTTTTCTACTAAAAAGGTATTTCTACGTGAGTCAATTAATATGAATTAAAAAGTAAGATCTTATCCTGTTTAAATGAAAAGTTAATACCTCCAAGATAGTCTATTAATATTTCTTAACTTCTAGATAAGGTTAATTGTTATTCTGATCTTTCTTTAAATTCAAATGTTATAACTGCTGTATCTTTAATACCAAGGCGATTACTAATTTTTAAGATGTAATTTACCCTACTTTTTTTAATTACTTCATTAATAATTATTGCTGGTATTAATGATAGAATTAAATAAAGGGGCATTCCGAGCCATAACACAAGACTAGGAATATTAAATATATTTCCAGGAGTACCAATATTCTCAATATATCTCGTTATAAAATCACGTACAACCAGAGTGTAAGTAATAAGAGCCCCTATTCCCGCATAACTTTTAAGAATTGTTTGATACCAATCACCAATAGAATGTAATACAACTAATTCATTAGAATTCTCAATTTTTTGCTTGTTCGAATATATTATCCCTGAGTCTTTTAGAAACCATACTGAAGAAAAAAACATTGTTGCTAATCCAAATGTAAAAATAAGTAATACTACATCTATAAAAAATCGTGTTAGAATAGGAATGTTAGAGACAACGTCAAATTCTATAATTAAATTGGCTGATAAGATAAATTGAACTACAGTAGGCGTTAAAAAAATAGAAGAAAAATTAATTGCCATCAATACAGGAAAAAAACCTTTAGATAATAACTTGGTTTTATAGGAACTGGACTCCCTCTGAATCCCATAATGCCTTTTTGAACGATAAATCTTTTTATGTAAATATAAAATCAAGGGACTTATGATATATCCTCCTATAATTAATCCCATTATACCAGAAAGAGGTAGAATAACAATAAAGATAAGCCCTAATTCTAGAAATAGATCATTTATTGGAATAAAACGGGTTAATACCATTGGAGCCGCTGGTTTATATAATCCTCTCAAATTTACAATTATAATAATCCAAAAAATGATATAAAGTAAATATAAGGCAATAAGATTTCTAAATTTTGATTGATTTCCTGATTTGGTCATTATTTGTGAACCTTTGGCAACTATAAATAATTACCATAGTTTTTAATTTATTTAATAATTTTGCTTCGAGTTGAGTAAATTAAGTCTTTTTCCACCAATAAGGTATTTCTACAGTAATTAATTTATTTGAATCAAAAAGTAAGATTTTATCCTCAATGAATGAAAAAGCAAAACCTCCAAGATAATTTATCCACTTTTTATTAGGAGGTATTCCAAACCAACCAAGTCTTGAAGCTAATAGATGTAAATCATGAGTTACATGAATATCTAACGCAGTTTCAGGAATATTTTCAATTTGTGTCCATATAACTTCTGCTGCTTTTTGACAATATGGTGTTAATGGAGACCATAGTTCAGGAGAATAAAGTCCTGCTGTCCAACGATTAAAAATTTTAAGAATATCATATTTTTTGTTTTCTTCTAAAAAAATTTTTAAACTAATACCTATACGAGATAATGGAATTAAATTCCCCTTCAAAACAGCCTCACCACCAATTTCTTTAAAACCATTGAAAATTTCTTCAGCAGTATCCCTGCATCTATCAGCTTTACTATGAAAAATACGAATTGGTTTATCTTTTGGTAAATTTTCACCAAAAATCTTAGCTATTTTTCGACCTTGTGGTGTTAAATTCAAATCTGCATCTACATCGAAATCCTCAGGTTCATTCCTTTGAGAATGTCTTAGAATAAGAATCATTTTTGAATTATCTGGAAATTTTTTAAGTCCTTCGATGATATGTCGTGCTTCAGAGGGCCAATCGGCTTCTTTCCAGGTTTTGTTGATATCCATATTATTTTGAATATTATATAGCTTTAGAAAATTTTCTTCTTATACATTCAATGACAGGATTAAGCATGTAACTATAAATGTAGGATTCGAAGTCTCAAAACGTATCTGAAAAATGGGTTCCACAAGGAAGATGTTTTCATGAATATCAACAGTATTATCGAGTATAACTAACTTAAAGCAATCAAAGTTAAATTATATTCAATCTTAAGGTTTCTCATTTAAATGCAGAAAATTTTTTTAAAATGTCAAGAGGTACGGGATTTTCATAATTTAATCCAATTTTCTTACATAACTTATCAAAATCAGTATCCGTTGTCAAAATTGAGGTTGCATTTTCTTGTTTAGCTAAAGCTAAATAATAGCAATCATAAATATCATGGTTTAATTCATTAGAATACTTAAATGCTTCAATAATAGTGTCTCTCTTTAAACCAGCATAAATTGGAATTGAGTAGTTCTTTACAAATTCTAAAATAATTTCTTTAGCAAGCTGTTTATCAATTCCCCACTTAGTAGTTAAGATCCAAAATGCACGAAATGGAAGGATTTCTGGAATAATTATTTTAAACGCACCTGTTAAACCTTCATCCATCAATTTTTTGATGTAACTAAATCCGGGATGATCTTCCACAAAGAAAATCGATAAAAAATTAATATCAATTAATTTTCTAGTCATTTACTCACCAAAAGTTGATTCTCCGGCTTTTAAAAAAGTATATTTACCCCATTTCCCGGAACTTTTTACTGTTTTTTGTTTTGGAATGAGCAATTTTAGAATAATCTTATCATTTTCATCTATAATTTCGAATTCCTCTCCAGGAATGAAATTATATTTTTCACGAATACTCTTTGGAATGGTAACTCGACCCCGCTCATCAATTGTGACTTTTTTTACTATCTTATTTTCACCCATTTTTTTTTACCCATAATATATTACCCCTAAAAGTATATAAATTTTTCTAAACTTTATCATGATAGCGAGTACTTTGTTCTAAACTAAGTCTACCCTTTTCACAAAAATCTCTTAACTTTTCTACATAAACCATTTCACTTTTTTCAGTTATCCAAATAAAGGTTTAGATAAAATTGAATCACTCTAAAATTTCAAATTTTCCTACAAACCAATTCTCCCTTTCCAATAGGCACTATTAAGGCATCTACTCGTTCATCAGCAAGAGCTTTATCCAACATTGGTTTTAAAGTTTCATAATGATTAATTGCATTATCAGCAACAAGAATTCCCCCCTTAATCATATTTGGAATGACGAGATCATAACAATCTTCATAAACTTCTTTTTCAGCATCTAAAAAACAAAAAGATATATTCTTATAATTTGGAATAAAATCTCGAGCGTCTCCTTCGATTAATTCGGTTACATCATTTAAACCTGTTAACTTAAAAGTTTCTCTAGCTAATTCTGCTTTATCATTTAGAATTTCAAATGTAATTAGTTTATTACCATTGAGTTTACATGCAAGAGCTATCCAAAGAGTAGAATATCCTGCACTAGTCCCTATTTCTAAAAAATCACCTTTTGGAGCACTAGCAGCAAGAAGTGATACGAATTTCCCAATATCAGGAGGGATTTGACGGAGTCTTTCCATTCTAGGTGTTCCGTCGATTCTATCCTTTGTATCTAATTCTTCCAAATATTTCATTCTCTTCCTAATAGACTCTGGTATATTATGAAACATTCTAGATCGAGTTTTTTAATTCAATTAATATTAAGAGTTAAATTAAGAAAATCAAGATGGTTAAATAAATAAAATCATTACAAAATTAATCTTACTGAATTTTGAGTTTAATAAGGACAACTTAAATCGCTTTCGAGCCAATTATTTGTTAAACCATAGGCAGTTAATCTACATCCTCCACAAAGATCCTTAGTATAACATTTCGAACATTTCCCTTTTACCTTATTCCTGTTTCTAATTTGATTCAAAACCGTATTTTTGGTCCAAATATGATGTAAACCTTCTTTTAAGATATTTCCTAGTTTAATTTGTCCTGCTGGAGCACAAGGAATTACATTTCCATCACAATCCAATCCACAATAAAACAATCCTGTTGCACACCCACTAAAGAATCGGCTAAGGCGATGGAGTAACTTGGGAGTATTGCCGTCAAACAAATTTTGATATTTATCCTCATAACCAGTCAAAATTTCGCATAGAGGATAATAGTTTCCATTACTTAAATCATAGCATGACCTACTAAAGTATGGCATCCCCCGCCCTAAAACTTCTAAACCGTGATTATTTTCTATATTTTCAATAAACTTTTCTGCCATAAATTTCATAACATTGTGTTTTGCCTTTTTATTAACATCGTGAGTTATGTAATATTTTCCCCTACCTGCGGGCAAGATGCGAGATACATAAAATCGTGTTGCGCCTAACTTTTTAACGAATTCATATATTTGAGGAATTTCCTCATAATTAAAATCTGCTAATGTAGTATTAATAATTATCTCATCAAATTTACCAAATTCAATGGCATTATTAATCCCATCAATAGCCATATCAAATGCTCCTGGCATATTGCGTAATTTATCATGTTTTTTCTTAGAAATACTATCTAAACTAATTGATACACTACGTACTCCTGTATCATATACTTTTTTACAAATATCTTTTGTTAATAATGTAGCATTAGTAGAAAGAGAAGGATAGATATCATTATCTTGTGTATATTTCATAACTTCAAATAAATCCTCTCTTGTAAGTGGTTCTCCACCACAAAAATTAACAGTAACGACATCATTAGCAGCCAAAATGTCTATTACTCTCTTTGCTTCCTCAGTTGTAAGCTCATGTTCAGATTTTTGTTTGAATTTTGAATCGGAAAAGCAATGGGAACATCTTAAATTACACTTTTTAGTATAATTCCACACAACACTCAATGGAGCTCCTGTAACAAATGGTATTCTTAATCCAAATATTGCAAACCCTTTGAATATATTCTTTAATACCTTACGTAATGTTGAATCTGTATATAATTTATAAAAAGTATGATGATTAATATTGTAAAAAGAAAACCACCTCAATAGAACAAATTTAAAAAAATTTGCCTGAACGCGGCATTTGAAACATAGGTTATTGTCTTTTCCAAAAATATAGTCTAAGATCCCATCAAACCTATTAGCATTACACTTTTTACAAGTTTTCGTAAAGTTTCTTCCAAAACCCATTATTCCTTGTTTTAATAGAGGAAGAGAAAAAGGATTAATCATTTTAATTGAATCATTTCTACCAAAATATTATGATATAGTAAATATTTTTTACACGAGTTATATCTTTTGTATTCATTTGATATTATTATTTTAAAAATCAGTTATTTTGGATACTATATTTCATTAAATAGCAAGGATTTTTCACTATTATTAAAATGAGATTAACTGAAGTTATCCAAGTAGAACATTCATTAGAATTATCAAAGTTATGTCATTTAGCTAAGAATTTGTATAATTTAGCTAATTGGTATGCGAGACAAGACTTCTTTAATCTCAATAATCTTTTAACCTATTACGATTTAGATTTCATTCTTAAAAACAAAGAAGCTTACCAGAATCTTCCTTCTCAGACATCGCAGCAAATCCTCAAATACGTATATAGAAATTGGAAATCGTATTTCAGAGGTTTAGAGGAATATAAAAGTAATTTTAAGAAATTTAAAAGAAAACCTAGAATTCCAAAATACAAAAAGAAAAATGGAGAGTCAGTTGTAATTTTTACAAATCAGCAATGCACGATAAAAC
>JAUWHL010000058.1 GCA_030605895.1 Promethearchaeota archaeon
ACCCATCAGATGTATGTAGGTACTGATTTCTTTTTTCAAGCTTTGCATAGACACGCGTTACCACACCCTCATTTATATATGTATTTAAACAAACCAAAGATTTATAAAGGATAGTTGTACTGATATATGTGGAGGTCTAAACATGACCATGATAAAATACGATAGTGAATACAACCACTTTATAATTAATATCGGAAACTCTCCTATTATAATTTCATCACAAGTCGCATTAGATTTACAAATTGACATAAATTCTGTGAAAAGAGCTTCAAATGAATATGAAATTGAACATTGGTTTGATAGCTTATTTGATAAAATAGGTTTAACTTATCAAGCACAACATAGAATATTAAATGGAAAACCGGATTGTTTGATTGGAGATATCATTATTGACTTTAAATTTAAAATTTCAAATAAGAATTTAAACAATTGGGTAAACTCAAAAGGAAAACAGTACGCCCAAGAGTATTTTGAGACAAGAAGTAAATATCCATCATTATTAATAGTAATCTCTGAATCTAATATTTGGTATTATGATATGGATTTTATATTAAGAAATAAGCGTGAAATTAATGAGAAATCAATTAAATCATTAATTGAGTGTTTATTAGAGCCAAAATCTTTAGATTCAGAACAATTTGCTATTTTATTTGGAGTTAATTCTCCATTATATATCTTATCATATTCTCGTCTAGAGAAACATTTTGATGATCATAGTGGAGAAAAAACAGTTTGCTTTCAGCAATGGAAAAAGCATTTTAGACTTGCATATCATGATGAAGAGGTAGGCAAGGAATTATTTTTAAGGCATTCTTATCTGAGTATGCTTTTAAAGTTGATTTTATATAAAGAATTCATTAATCCGGAGCAATACTCCCGCGAGTACTTCAAGGATTTAGAAAATTATTTTGAGTTGTTAGGTATATCTTTATTTCATTATGATTTTTTTAGATGGATAATCAATGTTCAAGAATTATGTGATGATTATTTCGAGATTTTAAAATTAATAACTTTAAAAGCTACTGACATCTTTAGGACGATTTATCAAGAGATGATTATTGCTGGAGTAAGACATAGATTAGGAGAATATTATACACCCGAATTTTTATGTAAAAAAATGGTTGAAAAACAATATGAATTGGGAGATAGAGTTCTTGACTCATCATGTGGTTCAGGGACTTTTATCATCGAAACGTATAAAAAAATTGATTCTCAATTTAAATTGGAAAAAGAAAAAAAACCTCCTGAAGAATGGTTTGATGCAATTAATAATATATTCGGATTTGATATCAATCCTATCGCAGTTTTAACAACTAAGGCTAATTGTATATTATATTTCAAAAATCAAAAAGAATGGATTGAAACAATTTCTATTAACGTTTATTTATGTAATTCTATTGATCCATTAGAATTTTCTGAAATCGCAGATATCGAACTAGGAAGATACTATGCTTTTTGTGTTGATTTATTAGATAGTGAATTAGAACTTAGAATACCCGGTGAGGCTTTATCTCCTTCAAATATTGAAACTTTTCAGGAATTAATAAAATCACTTTATAATGTATGGGAAGATTTTGATCGATTTGTAGATACATGGACTGCTGCAATCTCAAATAAAATTAGTTTAAAAGAATTTTATTCAGATTTAGATCGCCCTAATATCCGCGTTATTCATAAATTTTTTAAAGATATTTTTGATTTAAGAAAACAAGATAAGGATCATATTTGGCTTTATATTTTGAATAATTTAGTTGGAATACGTTTACTTTTATTGAAAAAAAAAATGGATTTAATTATTACAAATCCCCCTTGGTTAACATATAAAGATGCTGATCATAAATTAAAAGAAACAATGAAAAAAGTTTCAGAGAAGTTTGATATAAAACCTGGGGCTCAAAATATAACTAATATAGAAGAAGCAGTTATTTTTTTGTACAAGGTTCCAGATCTTTATCTTAAAAAAGATGGTAAAGGTAAAATTGCCTTCGTAATGCCACGTTCTTTGCTTGTTTCATCTCAAAACCAAAAAGCAAGAAGATTTGAGCCATTTGAAAATATTGAATTTTTTGAATTTAACGATCTTGTATTTAATATTGATTGTTGTTGTTTGTTCGCTAATTATGTTGATAAAAATTTGGGAATATTGGATATTTTTAAGAAATACCCTCTCTATTGTCATTATTTAGATGCTAATACGATGGAGAATTTAGATCAATACAATCTAGAACCATATGTTTATTTCCAACAAAAAAAGAATGAAAAATATTTAGTAAAAAAATTAATCAAATCAGAAAGAAAAAGTGAAATACTTCCATGTCACTTATCTGATTACTATAATGAATTTATTCAAGGAGCCGATTTAATTCCTAAGGTTTTACTTTATTGTAATGTTATAGAAACCACTCAAAGTGGTAAAATTTCTGTAATTAATCCATGGATATCACCTCAAGCTAAAGGAGTTTGGAAAAAAACACCTTACAAACATGCACGTGTTGAAACAAGTTGTCTCTTTCAAGCAACGCTCTCTCGTCAACTATATCCCTTTTATCTTAAACCTTATAATATATTCTTACCTTTAAACGAAAATTATGCTTATTCTGTTTCTACATTAGGACCATTTAGTAGAAAGCACTGGAATTTTATTAAAAATCTCTATCAGAAGGAAGTTAAAAAGGATTTATTCAAGATAGGTATTAATTATAGGAATAAGTTGTGTTCGAATGATATTGTTAAAAAAGTTCAAAGAATGCCTTTTAAAGTAGTATTTCCAAATGCAAAAAGATTAATTGCGGCTGTAATTAAAGATCCAGATGGAAGAATCTATGTAGATTCAACATTATACTATTATGGTATTAAAAACGAAGAAGAAGCATATTACTTATGTGGAATGTTAAATATTCCCGATTTGGCAAAAAGTGTTAAAATTATAAGTGATACAAGACATCATCATAAAAGACCTTTATACTTTAATATTCCCAAATTTAAGAAAACTCAAGAACAGTTGAAAATATCTACTCTTTCTAAAAATTGTTCACAAAAAGTCAAAACTTATGTTTTAAGTAATAATAAAGTTAAAGAAAACGAAATCAAGAATCTTATTTTAAATGAATTAAGAGAGATTCAAAAATTAGGAATAAATATCTTAAGATCAGTTGACCATACTATGGTTATTCCTGAATACAAATTCTAAACAATATTATTCTCAAAAATCTTTAATTTTAGATGCAATTATTAAAAAAATAGAAAAAACTATTGTTATTTTCTCATAAACGTAGGAAGCATTAAGGAAAAGATTTCCGCAACCGTCCTTAATTTTGATTTCTCTTGGATTTTTGTGACAATTAAAATTGATTTAGATAACTCTTCTTTATCCAAAGCACCTCCTGAATAAATAGCTTGTTCAGTATTAAAAACTAATAAAAATCTTACGTTAGGATTATTTATTACGCTAATTCCTTGAGTAAGTTTTAAATCGTCATAAATAGGGAGGTCTTTTTTAGAAAATTCTCCTCTATCAGTAGTAATTAAGAGGACTGGAATCTCTCGTTCGACTAATCTTTTTAGCTCCTTTGCATAAAACTCATCTATTCTGGAAGTCACAATATTTAATTGATCTTTAGTAGAATTAATTAAATTCATTAAAAGATCATTAAGCACATTCTTTTTTTCGACCCCTCCGCTAGATTCGATGTTCACCATTCCTACTAATGACATTATTTTATTTTCCAAGTTAGTTACTTGTTCTTGTAATCTTTTATTTTGAACACGCAATTGTACGACTCTATCAGATGAAATAAACCATCAACTCTTTTTTGTATTTATAATGAATACCTTAAATTATATTTAAATTAATATTTTTTATTTATTGTCTTTTTCTTATAGTATATCTTAATTCAAAAATTTATTTTTCTCCACGGTTTTCCGAAAAGTTGCTAGAGCCTTTTCCAAGGCTTTCCAAAGAGCAGATAGCTTGAAATTGCTAAACTGCTACGTAAATCTATTCTTGTGGTACCCCTATCTGAACTTGAATCCTTAACTTGTTGTTCTAAAACTTTTTCCATCTTACTTGCAATGCATTGCTGTCGAGCCTTTAGAAGTGAAACTCCTTGACTATTTTCATTGAATAAATTTATAAAAAAACTAGAAATAATCTGCTTAGTCTCATCATTAAAAATGGGATAATTCTTTGAGACAATTCCGGTAATTTTATCATAATCAAATTGAGCAACGATTTCACCAAAGTTTGTTAAAGTATTCCTTAATTTTCTACCATTGATATCATAAATTTGGGAATTAAAAAATATGAATGGTTGAATTTTTGAGAATTTCTTGCTGACAATTTTATTAATTTCATTAAATGTTATAATATGATTATCATTGGTAAGGAAAAAGCTATTTTTAGGACTCCATTTAGAGTAAAAAATATTTCCAACAAATACTATGATATGAGACGTACCTGCAGATAAATTTGATATTATCTTTTCACGTGTTGAATTAGCTCCTATGAGTGTAGCTAATTGATCAATTTCTGTTCTTTCATTAAAAAAATTTATTATATAATTCAATTCATCGGCCCCAGCTTGAAATGGAAAAAGTAATTCCTTCTGTCTTTCTTCTTCATTCCATTTTAGGGGGCTTTTAGAATTAATTAAATCAATAACTAATACTTCATATCCTGTTTTAGATGATTCTAATGAGGCTCCCTTATTATTATTTTCCCCGAAAACTACACCCCCAAGTGTAACATCTCCTATTTTATAACCACTTGAATATTTTAACAAGAAAAAATTGTTATCATATATGAGATCAAAGGGTATGGTTATGTTGTCTAATATAAAATAAATTTGTGGTATTAGATTCAAACTTTCAATTTTAAATGATTTAAAGAAATTTCTGATTAACTTGGGTAGAAATATGTATAATAATTCACCAAATTCATTCAAATTGAACGTATATTTTCGATCTTTAGAGTCATAGAATAGTTCATTATATATCTCAATAATTTGAGAATCATTCCAGGATTCATTAGAAATTGACCCTTCAATTATTTCATCCTCAACAGAATTCATTCTATAAGAGATCATACCATTAGAATTAATTCTTAGAATTAACTGTTTTATTGCAAAATCTTTGGGAAATAAATCTGGAGTATCATTTTGATCATCAAAAGCATAAATTTCTTTTTGTAAATACTCCGTTTCATTATATAACACAGTAAGATCTGATATTTTTTTACTAAAATCCTTATCTAAATAGAGAAGAATTTTTTGTGCTATATTATAATTTTGTTCCTCAAAAAGAGCGCGATAAAACATCATTCTCCAAAAATCACGTTGTTCTAAAGAAAAAAACATGGATTTAAATTGCCACAGAATATTACACGTGTAAAAATAATGAAAAATTTGTTCATTTTTTTGAGGGGATTTTAAGTGATTGTTTAATTTTTCTAAGGATTGAAGCAGATACTTTTTTTCTTTCATGTCGACAAACTTTTTACAGGCTTCAACCCATAATTCAATTAAAATATTATCATAAGATAAATCTGATTGATACATAAACAAGTCTTCTAAAAAGTCATAAATATCAAACGCAATCTCAAAACGATTTCTATTAATTGAAAAATCAATGAATTTCCGAATGTAAGTAACAGCATCACCGAATGATTTATACTCTTGGATTTTCAAAAAAATATTGCGGATAAAGATAATAATCCAAGAATATTCACCTATATCATTTAAATAATAAATTAACTCTTCAAGATCACCTAAAATTGCATCAAAACTTCTTTCATTAATAGTAATTCTACTTACATTGCTAAATTCGTTTTTTAAATAACCTGGAAGTCTATTAATTAATATCTTATTAATTATTCTTACAAATTCAGCAGAATCTTCCATTAACTTATAATTTAAACAGACAGATTCTAATAAAATATAAATAAATAAAGCTCGTTTGCTCGGCTCTATATTAAAGATTATTCTACCTAATTTTTTCATACTTAAATGGAAATATTCTGAAGGATCAACGGATTTCCTTAGAAATATTTGTAAAATCTGTAATTCAAATAATTTCTGTAACTCTTCTTTTTCTTGTAATTTTGCAGAAAACGAATTAATGAATTTAGTAATACCGACTTGAGATAAATCATCCATCTCTACAAAATTTTTAAGAAGGGATGTACAGAAATTATTAAACAAATAGAAATCATCTAGTTTAGATAAAAAAGAGAAAAATCTTTTATATGCATCAATATATCTGATTAAATCAGTATCAACTTTACCTTCTTTATGCTTTACTAATGAATTTAAATACATCCACCAAGAATTAGAAATAACCATGTTTAATTGATGTTTTTTCTGAATATCTAACCAATCAGTTTTTTCAATCTCATATCCTAAGTTATCAAGTAATTTTGAAGCCCATAAATGATTTGCAGCATAAAGTAATTTACGCGCCGTAATGATTTTTTGCTGGAAATTAGTTAAAAATTCCTTCCTCAATTCTAAATTCACAGACATAAGAATATAACACCTTTTTCGATTTTAATTACCATTTTGATTAGAATCTTCCATATTTTGTACTTGTTCTGTAGTTTCTTGGTTAGGATTCTGAATCCATCCTTTATTTAACTTACCCTGCGCCCATAAAACTGATGATCCAATCCAGCTAATATTATCCCTTCCAGAAACAATAATAACATTAATTTTATCTTTTAATCTTTCGGAAAATTGTTTTGTAATTTCAGATTTTAGGCGTATTTCTAGCCCAGGAATTAAGCTCCCACCACCAACAATTATAATATTTGGTAAGATAATCTCCCAATTTTCTCGATCCCAAAATTTTATAACCTTTGAAATCGCTTCAGGTAATCCTAGGTAATCAATATGAAGTAATGATGGATTGAATAATGGCTCAACAAGCATAAATCTTTCTGTATTTATTTCTAAAGATGATCCATCCGGTAAATCTATATTTCTGTTATATTTAGTTAAACCATCCTTGATTCTTTTTATTTCTTCATCGGGGTTTAATATACATAAGGAGAGTTTATCTTTGATTTCCTTTGCTATTATTTTGTCAAGATATTCTGTTTTTCCCGATCCTTTTTGCGTTAAAATTAAATTTAGGAGATAATTTGTCAAATCTTTGCCAGTAATTGGATAAATGTCCCTTGCCATTGCATTTGAGAATCCATGTAAGAAAGTAGTGATAGATGTATTCGCTTCACCCATATTAATTACAACTCCACTAGTTTTTCGTAATGTTGTTAAGATTCCTTGAGATTCAGGTAAAAATAATAAAGACGGAAAGTCAAACACATTAAAAAAGATGTCCTGTAACTTGGTTCTTTCCAATTCTGATATAAAAAAAGGTGATAAAATAATAATCGGTTGTTTAAAGTGATGTTCCTCTGTGATTTCTAATTGTTTATAATGATGATAGAAATATTTCATGAACATTACAAAATTGCTCTCTTTCTTGAAAAAATGAATCTTAAGGATATTGGAATATTTTAAAGCTTCATGCCCAAATAGATAGTTTTCAGCATTCTTTTCAGTAATAAAGATATCCTCAAGACCATCAATTACATCTGATGAAAATAAATAATCATTATTATCAACATAGACACTAGGGGCGATAATATCTGGGAAATCATCACCCGCCCACCCTAATCGAAAATTATGACTTCCAATATCAATAATTAATGGACGTAATTGGCTTTTATTTTCAGTTGACATAGCAATTTCTGTAAATGTATATCTATAAATTATTGTATTTATGTTATGAATTAACTAACTATAGATTATATTTTAATTCATGAATAAAATCATCCGTAACTCGTTTTAATTGATATTCTTTAATCTGTAACTCAAGTAAACCTAGAACGCGCTTAAATTTTCTAGACATAGATTCGATATTAACTTCTGCAACTTTTTCAATTTCATTTCGCTTAACCTTAAATTGTTCTAAACTATATTGAATTCTTTCAAAAATGTTCCTAATTGATGTCTCCAAGTCATCTGTATTTTTCTTTGTAATTTTCCTCATTTTTCGCAAGATCCCAAGGATATTAGAGATTGACATTTCCCATCTATCATAATTCTCACTATAACCCTCCAATAAACCCTCAAAAAACTCTGTTAATTTTAAGTAAATATTCTCTTTTTTAACAAATGATGGTTCCTTTTTAGTGGAAGGTGTAGGAGATACTCCTTCAGTTTGTTCTACTGATTCCTTCTCAACAGAGGGTTGAGGTTCCGAAGATTTAGGTGGTTCTACTTGACTCTTTTTTTGAACCAGTGTTTGTTTAACTTCTTTACTTGGTGTAGGTGATTTTGTCGTTTTTATTTTTTCTTTTTCTTCTGAAACTAATAAAGTCCTAGGTTTTTTTTTATCTCGAGTTCGTTGGACTAACGGAACATCCTCCATTACATAAGCTTCTGCAATTTTACTTTGAGATTCATGGGTTAATTGGGGTGTTATTTTTACTTTTTCATCTTTTTGTGGATGAACGAATCCTTGCCCTTCAGAAACTCCTTTTAATAACGTTTGTAAAGTAGTTTCTGTAGTTTTTGCGGAACTTAATGCGGTATCTAAAGAATATTCAGGAATTTGATCAACAGCTTCTTCTTTTTCCTGTAGTTTTTTCTTTTTTTCTTGAGGTTTTTTCTTCTTTTCTTGGGATTTTTTCTTCTTTTCTTTTTTTTTCTTTTTCGCCACCACACACACCTTCTATATACTCATTTTTGTTAAATAAAACTCAGTCGTTAATCCAAGGGAGAAAATTCTACCTCTAACGCTTCTCCTTTTTCTGTTAAGATGTTTTTTAGCTGATTTGCATTCTCTGGGCTTTCAGATATCGCAGTTAAAACTGCTGTTTTATCCTTCTCAACAATTACAGCTTCACTGTACACCAAGCTAAGACCCTCTTCGGCAAAAATATCGAGTAATTTTGCTAAAGCCCCTGGAATATCTTTCATTACTACTTTTAATTTGACAAGATTACTTTCATCTCGTAATCCAATTGGAGTTATTCGTATCTCCTTTGTTTCTGAATCGCTCACTAACATTAACTGGGAATTAGTAGTGATTCCAAGATTCTTCCGTGTCACTAAAGGTAATACTATTCGTCCTCGATTATCGATTGTAATAATTTTTACATCCTTTATTATCATCGCCGCCCTTAATTATCAATTGTAATAAATTTTATATGTTTCATATTTTTTACTATTGTTTTACTGCTATAAATTTCTAACTATAATTCATGGTAAAAATATTATTATAATTATTATCAAAATTATTATTAATAACTTTAATGTAATCCTAATGTCCTAGACTTCAGTAGTAAAAACTACAAGTCTTACAATACACTAATAGTACTGAAATCTACAACAATCGTAAAAATATATTAAAAAGTAATTAAAAAAAAATATGAAATCCCAAATGAAATTTTTACTCTTTATGAGCTTTTAGTTTAATTGTTAAGTCTCTAGCTCGTTTTGAGTACCATATTAATAATTCTCCAGCATCTTCAGGTTTAAAGTACTCTCCACCACATAATGTGGCAGCTCGAGCCATTAAAGTATCATCTGGGTTTCCAAGACCAAGAATGTACACTACAACGTTCGGATTATCAGCAAACTTTTTAATTTCATTAAAGAAATCCTCCCCATCTGTAGGAACTCCATCCGTTAACAACACAATCATCGTTGGTTGGTCTGGGGTCATCTTTTCAAATTCAACCAATACTTGATGAGCTTGTACCATTGCAGATCCCATGTTTGTTGCTTGGCCGTAACTGTTTCCTATTCGATCAACAATCATACGAGCAGCCTCTTCGAGAATGCCCTTCTTACCGCTTGCTGAATCCATATAAAAGCCTCCTCCAAACGGCAATACCTGTGCTTCGTCAGCAAAACGAATTACGGAGACTTTTTCACCAAATCCTCTTCCTACTTTCTCGCTTAAGAAGAGGACTGCTGCAAAAGCTGCAGAAATTCTACGAGGGATATTAATTCCATCTTTAAAATGCTTTAAAAATTCTTGGATTTCTCGGGACTCCATGGCCGCTTTTATTCCCTCAATAGCAGGAGCAATGTTCGTGACGAGCACA
>JAUWHL010000121.1 GCA_030605895.1 Promethearchaeota archaeon
AATATATATTATTGATTATAATTTAACTTCTCCATCAATTCTGACTATTCTTCCATCAATATGCAATCTTCTATCACAGAAAAGCTCTATAGCTTTTGGAAATGCTTTATGTTCCCATTTTAAGATTCTGGGGCCTAAAGTATCCTTAGTATCTGTATCATAAACAGGTACGCATTTTTGGATGATAATGGGTCCATGATCTTCATGAAGATCAACGAAATGGACAGTAACTCCCGAAACTTTAACGCCATAGGCTAATGTGTCTTCATGGGCATGCATGCCTTTAAAACTCGGAAGAAGAGCGGGATGAATATTCATAATATTCCCTTTAAAATGGTTTAAGAACATTTCACTGATAAAACGCATGTAACCAACAAGCACGATAAGTTCACATTCATATTTATCTAGTACCTCTATCATTTTTTGGTCAAATTCCTCTCTTATCCCTCTATGCTTGTCTGATTCAATTAAAACATAAGATATATTATGATTTTTAGCTCTTTCCATACAATAAGCTCCCGCTTTATTATATATTAGTACTTCTACTGTTGCTTTATCTTTTAAAATCCCGGTTTCACATGCATTAACTATTGCTTCAAAATTCGAGCCCGAACCAGAAGCAATTGCGCCTATTTTTAATTTTCCCATAATACATTCTATGATTTACTCTCAAAAAAATATAACTTATTAATGAAGAATTATTGTAAGAAAAAGAGGTTTAAAAAAAATATTTTTATTTGATTAGTTTTAATTGATAAGACTAAAGTTTTTATTTGATTGATTCATATTTATCTTAGAAATTTAGTAATATTTCATTCTAAAAATTATTCTCTTCCGAAAAAAAACTATAAAGTAAGAGAATATAATACTATTTATTAAAAATAAGCATTTACAAATAACCAAACTATATATAAATGAGATTTCAAGTGTTATTATTGAATACATTAATACGTAATTATATTTAAACTAAAAAAAATCAAGAAATCATGAAATAAGAATCTAAATTTTACGAATTAAATATTTCATTAAATATCAATTAGAAAAATTAATTAACTAGCTTAAGGAAGATTTATGAGTTTTGAAAGTGAATTGGAACGAATTAAGAATGAAATTGTTCAGATCCTTCCCTCAGAAATAAAAGTTAAGAAAATTGAGTTTGAAGGCACAGAAATTGCAGTATATTCTGAAAATTAAGATGTAGAAGCAATTGAAAGTTCAAATATATTAAAGGACTTAGCAAAAACAATGCGAAAACGAGTTGTTTTTCGGTGGAATGTTGATAAACGCAAAGATCCCGCCGAAACGGAGAGTTATATTAGAAATTTAGTGAATGAGGATGCTGAAATCACTAATCTCGAATTTGATCATGCTAGAGGGGAAGTAATAATAGAATCAGGGAAACCGGGGCTCGTTATCGGAAAAAAAGGAGTAAACCTAAAAGAAATAAGAACCAACACATTTTGGCAACCGAGAACAATAAGAACACCTCCATTGAATTCAAGAACAATTCAATTAATAAGAGGAATGCTTACAAAAGAACGTCAAACTCAAAAAGATATTCTATTGAAAATAGGTAAAAGAATACATAGACCTGCTCTCTTTAAGAACTTAAACATTAGGTTAACTGCTTTAGGTGGCTTTAGAGAAGTAGGAAGATCGTGTATATTAATGCAAACAAAGGATAGTAGTGTATTACTAGATTGTGGATTAAATGTTGGGAATCCCAATGATAGATTTCCCTACTTCTATATTCCTGAATTTTCAGTAAGAGATCTTGATGCGGTTATTATTTCACATGCACATTTAGATCATTGTGGTATTGTTCCATTTCTATATAAATATGGGTATCGTGGACCAGTTTATTCTACATTACCCACAAGAAATCTCTCTACAATGCTTCAATTAGATTTCATTCAAATTTGCGAAAAAGAAGGATCACCATCACCATATTCGAAAAGGGATGTTAAATCAACAGTCCTTCATACAATCCCTCTTTCTTGGGGAAAAGTGACGGATATCGCACCTGATATTAAATTAACCCTTCATAATTCCGGGCATATTTTAGGTTCATCAATGATACACTTACATTTTGGAAAAGGAGATTATAATTTTGTATATACGGGAGATTTTAAATTTCAAAAAACACGATTATTAGAGAAGGCTGCTGTTAAATTCCCAAGAGTAGAATCTCTTCTAATTGAATCTACTTATGGTGGACCTCAAGATCGAATTCCTAGCAGACAAGAATCTGAAAAAGAACTTAAACAGATTTTAAATTCTACCCTTAAGAGGGGTGGGAAGGTTTTAGTTCCAGTGTTAGCTGTAGGGAGAGCTCAAGAATTATTAATAGTTTTAGAAGAGTATATTTCAAAAGGTATTATTGATAAAGTACCTATTTTTATTGATGGATTAATTAGTGAAGCTACTGCTATTCATACTGCTAACCCTGATTTTCTTAGTAGTGATCTACGAGAAAAAATCTTACATCAAGGAAAGAATCCCTTTCTGAGTGACTTTTTTGAAACAGTCTCAGCTCAAGAAGAAAGACTCGATATTATAAAAGGGGGACCATGTATTATTATGGCTACAAGTGGAATGCTTATTGGGGGCCCATCTGTGCAATACTTAAGAGCTCTAGCTAATGATGCCAAAAATTCATTGATTTTTGTATCTTACCAAGTTTCAAATACGCTTGGGAGTCGTATCCAGCGCGGATTCCGAGAATTCCAGTATTCTGATGCGAAAGGAAGAACTCAGCTAGTAAGACTGAATTTAAAGGTATTTACCTTAGAAGGATTTTCCGGGCACTCATCCCGAAGCCAAATTTCCCAATTTCTTAGAAGAATTCAACCACGACCTAAATCGATCTTAGTAAACCATGGAGAAGAATCAAAATGCATAAGTCTGTCAACTATGATTCATAAAAAGCTCAGAAAGTCAACAAAAAGTCCCAAGAATTTGGAAACCGTCTTTCTTAAATGAGATCTAAGATCTCATGAATTTTAAAACTATCTTTTTAAAATAAACCAATCTTTTATTTATTTTTTAGAGAAAAATTAATTTTTTTAAACAGTATTAATTACTCTTTTTAAATAGTGTTTTGTGGTATCTTTGAATTTAAAAGACTTTAAAATTAAAAATCATCTGACAACAATATTAAGACACTTTGTTCAAATTGTTGCTTTCATCCTTATTAATTTCATTATCCTTGAATTAATCTTTTCTATTAATTTAAAAGGTATTGAAGAACTTTTTAAAATACTTCCCATCTTGAATTCTCCTCGAAATCCACTTTCAAAGGGGGCTGGAATTTTAGAGTATGCTTTCTTTTCTATTACAGAAGGAGTAATCCCAATATTTCTATTAGGGGTTTTTATTTTAATTATATTATTTACAAACAGATTCTTTTGTGGATGGATATGCCCTATTGGTACAATTCAAGATGCATGCGCGGCGATCCCAACAAAGAAAAGAACACTAAAGATCAGTACACATAATTCGTTATTGAAAATTAAATATATGATAATAATCTTTTTGATAATTCTTTTACTTCCCTTAGGTATTATTTATTCCACAAATATATCCTTTTATATAGAGTTTAGAAATAATTTAGGTGATTTTGGGGATAAACCTTTATCTTATTTCTCTCTCTCGGAATATATTTTTGTATTTTTTCCAGATTTGGTTAAGGAAATTTTTCAAAATGCAAGTTTAGGACCTCTTTTTTCCAATTTTTTAGTATTTTTCATTTCAATCTTTTATTTAATTATTATAGTTTTATCAGTCTGGTATCCAAGAGTCTATTGTAGATATCTTTGTCCATTTGCCGCATTATCTTCTGCTATAAGTGATTTTTCATTCCTAAAATTATCAAGAAGCCCTGTAAGATGTGTAGGAAGAACTGAATGTGGTATTTGCGAAAAAGTATGCCCAAAACAAATAAGAATACTTGATGAACCTTTTGAGTTTTTTACAGGAAAAGGGGAATGTAATTACTGTTTAAAATGCAGAGAAGTATGTCCATATAAAGCAATAGATATCAAATTCGGTTGAAAATCTTTTATTAAAATAAAAATTAAAAATTAATTTAACCACCTTTCTACTTAAATCCGATAAATTTTAATACTGAAGTGGTATAATCTTCTTAAGAGCCTATTCTATCTTATATCAATAATTTCTTGGGAATAAGTTTAAAATCAAAGGATTTTAAAAATTATGGATAAACGTACAATTGATCTTTTACAGACACGGATGAAAAGGGATGATGTTGGAATTCATGGTATATTAGATTCTGAAGCCACTAGATATTATGAAGAAGAAAGTGAAGAAATTAGGCCTGCCTTCTTTAGAGATGTAGATAGAATAGTTCATAGCAAGGCATTTGCTCGATATATTGATAAATCTCAAGTATTTTTTGATATTAATAACGCAAATATTACTCACAGGTCATTACATGTTACTTTAGTTTCACGACTTAGTAGGCAAATAGGTCGTGTTCTAAGGTTAAATACAGACTTAATAGAAGCAATTGCTTTAGGGCATGATATAGGACACTCTCCATTTGGACATCTAGGAGAAGATATATTAAATGAAATTAGTAAGCAATATAATATGGGAACATTTAGCCATAACGCCCAGGGAATAAGATGGCTCTCTCATCTAGAAAAGAGATTTCCCAATAAACCAGCTAAAGGTCTTAACTTGACTTTACAGGTCCTTGATGGGATTTTATGCCACGATGGTGAAGTAAATGAACAAAAATTGAAACCAATTAAAAGAAATGGAAAATCTTGGGAAGATCACTTTAATGAATATGAAGATTGTTCTCATGAAAATAAAATTAAGAGAATACCGATGACATATGAAGGAATTGTTATGCGTTTTGCTGACACAATTTCATATATCGGAAGAGATATCGAAGATGCTATTCTATTAAAGTTGATTAGTCGAGAAGAAATTCCTAAAAATTGTAAAAGGATTTTGGGAGATACCAATCCTAAAATAATAAATACTTTAATAACAGATGTACTTAATTTCAGTCTAGATAATGATATTATTGGCTATAGCGATGAGATCTTCCAAGCTTTAAAAGACTTGAAAGCATTCAATTATGAGAAAATTTATATCAGGAGAGATTTAGAAGCAATCTCCTCTGAAAAAACATTCTTAGACATATTGAAGGATAAATTCATATTAATTTTTGAAAGTTCTTTGAAAGATTTAGAGAACGAAAATTATGGCGCCCCTATCTTTAAAGATCACATTGAGTATATTGATAACCAAAATTTTACTACTTATTTTAAACCACTTAAAAGTAATAAACAGTTAACCCTAATAGTAAGAGATTATATCGCAGGAATGTCTGATAATTATTTTAATAAAATTTATGAAAGATTTCATAAAAAATGATATTCTTTTCACTATCTTAGCTTAAATTGATTATTATATTATACCTATATCATATAGATATTTAATCAAAAAAGGGTGGATTACACTAGGAGGAATATAGTAAAAAAGTAAATTCAGTTTATTACGGGGTTTTTTTTTTCAGTCACACGGGGTTTTAAAAACTAGTTTTTTTTAAACTGATATCTTTTTAAAGTCCTCCAGATAAAGTATGTGTAATCCAGTAAATTAATATCGATCTTAGTAAATAAATTTATCTTATTTGACAAAAAAATAAAAAAAGAAAATTGGTTATAATTTACAAGTTCCTTATTAATTTTGTTTTGGATTTAACCAATTGAGAAAGTTTTTTAGAGTTATCAAATTATTAATAATCAAATACAGCCCAGTGGTGTAGCGGTCAAGCATCGGGGGCCCTGATAAGTCTTAACATCTACGATCTTGGAGATACCCCTGGACCACGGTTCGAATCCGTGCTGGGCTATTTTTACATTATATATTCTTTGTTTTCTACTCATATTTATATAATTAAATTTCCTTATTTTTTATTACAAATTAAAGAAAATGATTGAAATGTTAATTGATCCAAAAGTAAACAAATTGATAATCTTTAATGGAGGCGGAGGCATTGTTGAGAGGCAAATTAAACTCTCTTTAAATCAAGGTTTAAATAAATATGAAATTGCTAATGTACCCGCTTCATTCGATCCTAATTCTGCAGATATCCAATTAGAATTTATTAATCCAGGAGATAAAGAATCAATCACACTACAACAAACTATTGTATCCCTTCCAGATAGAAATACTTCTCAACAAATTATTGACAGAGAAAAATCGGCAGCAACTAGTATTATTTCCTATGCCATCGATTTTACACGTGAATTGAGGGAAAAAGTTTCTAATATATGTGAAGAAAGCTCTTATAGGATTTTTGCGGACAT
>JAUWHL010000231.1 GCA_030605895.1 Promethearchaeota archaeon
GACCAAGTGCCCATGTACAAAGACCATTAAAATTCTTAATTAATATTAATATTAAAAATAAATTTTTTAATTTACTTTTTCATTAATTTCGCCAAATTTTCAATTTAAAGTAGTAGTCTTCGAGGTAAAGAAAGGATTAATTATTTAGAAATATAAGGGTTTTAATTTTCAATCACAAATTTTATACAAAGGCCGATCTAACTTTACGCTTTTGAGCGTTTTCGAGGTGCTCTTTTTGGAGCCTTAGTCTTTACTTGTCCCTTTCTTTTGAATACAGCATATCCACATTTTCCACATGACCATCTATCATAATGATTAGCTAGAAAATAGCTTGGTCCGCATTTTGGGCATGATCTGTGAGTTCTAATCAATTTTCCAGCTTCAATTTTATAATAATTTGAGGAATTCATTTTAATTTTCACTTAATACTTTTTATAATTATTATTCAAATAGATGTTTAAAAGATTCCCGCCTTTTTTTCAATTGATAAATTTCAGCTCTTTTATCTTTTTCAAGATTCCGCACTTGTATGTGGAAAGGTTCAAAATATTGAAGCTCTTTAGCATCATTATAGATATATGCTTTTCCAATACTATGAGAAGCTCCAAAACGTGTATCGAGTTTTTTTATTATTGTTAATTTTTCATCGCTACCTTGTAATGCAGAAATCTTTTTCTTCACATCCAATCTGTTTGGAGTTCCTTTTCCAAAATGATCAATTCTAAAGGTTAATTCTGTTCGCTCAATTAACGGGTTCTTCTTCTCTTCCGTTATTTCAATATTTAACGACATTTTTAACGTATTGCCTTCTTAAAACAAATTATTTATACAAAATAATGATTTTTACTAACTTATAACATTCAAAAGAATAGATAAAAAATAAAATTTTGGTTTTTAATGTAATTTAGACTTAGATAATAAATTTTAAAATAGGATTAAATACTTAGAATTGATCCATTATTTCTAAAACTTTTTTGACCTTTTCTTGAATGTTCTTGTCAACATCAACAATCACAATTCCCTCAAGAATAATGAAATTAGAATCCGTAATGGGAGGTTGACCATAAAATGCAAAATTTTTTGATCCTTTCAAAATAGGAATTTCAAGTACGAGGGGGAGTATTAATAAATCCTCTTCTCCATCGGTTATTTTTATTAATGTTCTTTTCTCAGATATGATAACTTCTCTAAAGAGTTTCCAGCAATCTTTATTTATCGTTCCTTCTGGGTTTTGAAATTCAATAGTTTGTTCAAAATATTCCTCAAATTCTAAATTAATATGATTTCTTTGAGTTTTTTCATCAATAATACACACTTTAACGAATTTCTTCAAAAATTGATTAGAAAGAAAATCTTTCGTAACAATATCCCCTACAATATAAAAATTTAATTTGATTCCAGAGTTAAGATAATCCCTAAATATATTTTCTACTTGAATAATAGTTTCCTCTCGAGATCCTGCTATTAAGGTATCAAGCGGTTCTGTAAATAAATGCCTTTTATCATAAGGAATTCGTAAATTATAATCCATTTAAATCAAGAATATTAAGAAAGAGTTTTATATAATGTTTATTAAGGAATTATGATTAGTAAAAATATAACGAGGTATTTATTCTCGTGTTTTAGCGCACTCTTAAAGCGTACTTTCCAGGGAAATGGATCTTGAGATATTCCGCGAACTTAGACTCTTGAGGATTAATTATAATAACTTCCCCCGTATAATCTTCGCTTAAAGTATGTGTTTTGCACTTTGGACAAAGTGTTTCGTTTTTAGTAATTAAATGGCAATTTTTACATGCTTTTTCTTTCATAATTACTCACTCTACTTTCAATTGATTATTTTGAATTATCTTCATCTTCACTTGATTCGGTTGGTATTGCTTCCTTTTCAGCAAAAGTGTCTTCAATATCATTTTCAATCCATTCTTCTTTTCCTAAGAATTTTTGTCTCATTGTTAAGCCTAGTTTTCCACTTCTTCCAGTACCTAAAGAAACAGCAATTATCTTTGCTCTGACTTGATCATTGACCTCAAGAATTTTTCCAGTTTCTTTTCCGATAAATCGGTTTCCTACTTGTTCATATGAAATGTAATCGTCACAAATTTGAGATACGTGAACTAAGCCATCTAACGGACCTAAACGTACAAAACTGCCAAAATCTACGATCTCAACGACTGTTCCTTCTACTACTTCTGAAACTGTTGGTTTGAATGTGAGAATTGTGAATTCTACTTCATGAAAGGTATTAGCATTTCCAGGTATGATTATTCCCTTTCCTACATTAAGAACATCCACGACAGCGATTATAAAACCGTAATCACGAGTTATAATACCTTCATAATCTTCTGAAAGAATTATTCTGGCGCTTATATTTTTTTCTTGGCCAAATAAAAAGGGAGGTATCTCAATCTTTCCTTCAATGGTGTAAAGTTTAAACATCTGAACGTACCCGTAAAATATATAAAATTTAACTAAGTTGAGTAATTGATAAAATATATTAAAAAATTAATAGTTTGTGGTTTTGCACTCATTGAATTATAGAAGTAAAGGTATTATAAATTTATATTGAAAAGCAAATTGATATTCCCTATTTCCTTTTGAGAGATAAGCGAATAGGTCTAAAATCTGCAACTTTCTGTATTTCTGCTTTAATTGAAGGATCATTTTCTATTAATTCTTTAGCTTCTTCCTCTGTGTTTGCTTCAAGAATTATTAGGCCAAAAGGATCCTCAGGTATTAATGTTGGACCGGCTAAAAATAATTTTTTCTGTTTTAATAATGACTTTAAATAATGAAAATGATCTTCCATTATTTTATCTTCATTTTCCTTAGGATTAGTGATAAAATCTTGACGATAAGGCTTTATAATAACGTAATAATGATTATTTTTTGTCATTAAAAATATTAAATTATTAATTGTTTTAAAAAATCTTTACTAATATGATATATTAATCAATGAAAAGAAAGAATTAAATATTCTTGAATAAAATTCAATTCATAAAAAGCCAATAATGAAAAATAATTAACAAAATTATTATTTTTAAAAAGAAGAGTGATTAAAGATGAGTAGTGATGAATTACCTAAGGATTTGAGCTCTGATGAATTAATTAACCTTTATAAAAAGATGTTATTGATTCGTGAATTTGAACAAAGAATTACAAAAGATGTGGGTAGAATCAAATCACCTTTAGTTCACACATATACTGGTGAAGAAGCTATAGCTGTTGGAGCTTGTGCGGCGATTAATGAGGATGATTATATTACTTCTACACACAGAGGTCATGGTCATTTTATTGCTAAAGGTGGGAATATTAATTCACTAATGGCAGAAATTTACGGAAAAGAGGGAGGAATATGCAAGGGTCGTGGTGGTTCGATGCATGTTGCTGATTTTTCTAAATATATGCTTGGAGCAAATGGAATTGTAGGAGCAGGACCTCCTTTAGCCCTTGGAGTTGCTTTAGCATCAAAAATGAGAAATGAAGATAAGGTAGTTCTTACTTTCTTTGGTGATGGTGCAGCAAACCAAGGCATGTTACATGAATCTATGAATCTTGCTGCTATATGGAAACTTCCTATAATTTTTGTTTTAGAGAATAACATGTATGGATGGAGCACCCCTGTTCATTATGCTACTCCTATTAAAGATCTTTCACTCCGAGCTCAAGGATATGGGATGAAAGGTCTTACTATTGACGTTAATGATGTAATTGAGGTATATAAGACCATTAAAGAAGCTGTTGATTTCGCAAGAAACGGAGGTGGTCCTACGTTAATTGAATGTAAAACTTATAGGTGGGGAGGTCAAATGACAATGGATGCTGATAAATACCGCTCAACGGAAGAAAAAGAAGAATGGAAAAAAAAATGCCCAATTGAAGCCTATAAAATAAAACTTATCAAGAGTGAACTTATCGATAAAGCTTTTATTCAAAAAATTGAGGAAGATACTTTAGAACAAATAGAGTTAAGTGTGAAAATAACTAAAAAAAGTCCAAAACCAGATACTAATACAGTCTTAGATGATATATATAAAAATCCAATGAATTTAGGAGGGAATTAAAATGGGTGAAGAAACTAAAACTATGAGAGGTTTGGAGGCTATAAGGTTAGCGATTGAAGAAGAAATGGAACGTGATGAATCTGTATTCTTAATAGGAGAAGATATTGGTAGGTTTGGAGGTGCTTTTTTTGTAACAGAAGGTTTACTAGAAAAATTTGGTCCTGAGAGAATTCGTGAAACACCAATTAGTGAAAATGCGATTTTGGGTTGTGCTGTTGGAGCTGCTATGGTTGGAATGCGCCCTATTGCGGAAATTATGTTTGCGGACTTTTTAACAGTATGTATGGAGATGATTGTGAATCAAGCTGCAAAAGCAAGTTATATGTATGGAGGCCAAATTTCTGTTCCTGTCACTATTAGAGTTCCATTCGGGACTGGTATAATGGGAGCTGCACAACATTCACAGTCTTTTGAATCATGGTTTATGCATGTGCCAGGTTTAAAAGTTGTATTACCCTCGGATGCCCGAGATTTTAAAGGGTTAATGAAGACCGCGATACGAGATGATGATCCTGTAATCTTTTTTGAAAATAAGAGGGCGTATTACCTTACTGGTGATGTGCCATTGGATAAAGATTTCACGATACCATTTGGGCAAGCAAGGAAATTCACTGAGGGTGATGATGTGACTATTGTTGCTACTGGAGCAATGGTCCAAGAAAGCATTATAGCCGCTACTAAATTAAAAGAAGACAATATCCAATGTGAAGTTATTGATCCAAGGACTTTAGTTCCAATGGATAAAAAAACAATCCTTAATTCTGTTGAAAAAACAGGAAAATTGATTGTCGTTGATGAAGGCTGTAAAACTTGTTCAGTAAGTGCAGAAATTGCCGCAATTGTAGCAGAAGAGGGTTTTCAATTTTTAAAGAATAGAATTATTAGACTCAATACTCCTGATGTTCCAATTCCCTATTCACCAAATTTAGAAAAGGCAATCATTCCAAATGCGAAATTAATTCAAGGAAATGTCAAGAAACTAATTTAAGTAATTATAGGAATCAAACGAAATGCGAATTATTATTCGAGATATGACTAAAGATGATGAATATTATGTTGGTACCTGTACTCATGTAAATGAGAATAACATTGAACGTGAAAAGTCCGCTCCACGCCGTATATCTTGGCTCAGGAGTATGGAAAAATATGGGTTGAGAGTTAAGGTTGCTCTTGTAGATAATATTCATGCAGGGTTTTTATATATTATGCCAATTGAAATAAATCCTTGGCAAATACAAGGTAGAGAGTTGATGGTATTTCCATGTTTAGTTTCACATTCTAAATTTTCTGATAAAGGTATTGGAAAAGAATTAATTAAAGCTGCAGAAGAAGAAACTAAACGCCAAGATCGCAAAGGAATCGCAACTATTGGGTATTTTTGGGATTTTTGGTTTATGCCCGCAAAATATTTTTTAAAATTAGGATTTGAAGTTGCAGAAAAACGTGGTGAAGAAGCAATTCTTTGGAAACAATTTGATCAAAATGCTGAACCTCCTCATTTCCGAGAGGAAAACTACAATTTTGAACCTATAAAAGGAAAAATTGTGATAGACTTATTTTGGAATAGATTTTGTTTAACTAGTGATGTTGAAGCTCAAAGAGTGCGAGAAGTAGTCTCAGAATTCGGAAATGATGTTATTCTTAATGAATTTTCAGCGGTTGATCAAAATATTTTACAGCGATATGGCATTGAGAGAAGAATCTACGTTAATGGTGAAATGATTGAAGTAGGTCCAGAAGTAGAGAAAAGTAAACTTAGAGAAGCAATTAAAAATCTTTTGATTAAGTGAATCAATTTTTTCAATCAATTGAATTTAAATATTCTTTTTTTTATATTTATTGAATTCTCTATATAAATTTTTTTCATTTTGAGTGTTTAAGATTTACTCCTTAACTTCTTCAAAAAATCTTCTCTTGAGGGATAAAAAATATCGAGCATAATGAAAGGTTCATTACCTATACAAGTATCTCCATGAGGTGTATTAGAGGGGATGCAATAAAAATCTCCTTTTCTTACGATTCGTTCTTCTTCTCCAATACGTAGTTTTGCTTCACCTGAATACACCATGCCGATTTGTTCATGTTTATGAGAATGTATAGGAACTGTATGCCCTGGTAAAGTGGCATTAAGCGCCATAGTCATCTTCTCACCGTGTAATCCAGTAAGAATTGTTGTTTCTAATCCTTCCATTTGCTGAAACTTAGGAACATTTTTAATATCAATAAAATATGAACTTTTTTTATTAATGATTTTAATCCTCTCCAAATTAAATTAGTTTGGCATAAATATTTAGTAGTTATTTTTTTAAACACTCAAATAAATGAAAAATTAAGTCACCATCAGCCAATTGGATTGTACCGATATAAGTCAAGTTCTCTTCTTCTATAGTATCCCCAGTTCCAACGATCCTGAAATATCTTTTTTCAAATTTATTGTTGGGATTTACCAATACCCATAAAGTAGGGACTCCTCTTTGGACTTCAAAGTATATTGGTTTCGCCTCTTCTGGGATTTCTAATACAAAATTTACATCCTGAGTGTTAATCGGGTACTTCCATATCTTCTGTGGCATTTATTTCTCAAGAGATAATAATATTAACACATATTTATAATCTATTCTAAAAATTGTAAAAGCTTTTTCTGATGGAAAATACAATAAAAAAAATTTAAATATGGTGTATTAGTAAATTTTAGTGAAATCCATCATCATGGATAAATTCTATTAAAAATTATATAGGAGAATTAAATGTATCATTGAGTATCTACGTATTTTAGATATTCCAAACAAATCTCAAGAAATTGACCTAGTGCTTCTTTTTCAACATTTTCAGGTGTATCTAGTCTCGTATGATAATAGGGTGGAAGTTCATCTTTTAGGTTAAGACCTCCTATTGAGGTTGTGGGTATTCCTTTTTTACTAAATGCTCCACCATCTGTTGCTCCAAATGGTAAAGGAGATATTTTGGCGTTAGGATTGATTTTTTTAGCTATCTCAAATAATGGTTTGTATATTTTTGGATCGTGCTTTGCTCCTATTCCTGGTTCTTTGTCATGAATAATAATAATATCTTTTTTTGCAATGCTGTCCATGTTAACAACCATCGTTTCTTCTTCTTTCAATTGATCAAAGTGAGCGCTAATATACCTTTTTGCACCTCTTAATCCCGCTTCTTCTCCTGCAAATGAAATTAAATAAATTCTAGTATTTTTAGGAAAAATTTTCGGATTATCTTTATTTTGTGATAAAAATTTACCTATTCCCAGAACAACTGCCACTCCGGATAAGTTATCAAATGCTCCTAAGACTGGATGATATGTATGAAACAATATGTATACTGAAATTATTGGGACAAACATAATGAAAAAGAAACCAAATGATAAAAACAAAATTGTAAGCTCAATAGACAAAAGTTGTAAAACGAGTTTTAAGATAGTTCCAATGAATATTATTCCTAGTCCAAGATATCCAACATTAATTATTATTTGCCCAAATCTTTTTAAGTAATACAATGTATTGAATTCAAACGCAGAATCATGATGCGCTGAAAAGATAACACTACGCTTTATACTACTTGAGGGATTTATTACTCCAATGATGTTTTTCGACTTTCTTTTAGGGAAGAGAAAATCATATACCTCATGGTACTTCAACACCTCTAAAATAAAATAACTAACGCTTACAATCATAAGAATAACGGCTATGATAATAAAGATGATGCTATAGTAGTTGCCAATTAGTAATATTCTAAGATCAATCAACAATGAGAGCCAATATAAAAGTACTGATACTAAAACCAGAGAGGCAGCATACCTTATTCCTCCAAGAAATGCATGAGGACTACTTATATATTCTTCTTGATGAGCTTCATCACAAAAATTTCTCAACTCTTCTTCAATCAGGTTACCCGCAAGTATTTCCTGCTCTGTACCAGATTCCCTTGGACCTACCTCATTACATATTTTCTCTATGAATTCATACATGTAGTTATTTAAATTAACATCAGTCATTTGAATCAAATATGTTATTTAATTGTTTTTTTTTATTTCTAAGAAAAGAAATGATTATTATAAATTTAGTTAATTCTTATTATAAATCTTTAATATAAAAAAGAATTAAATTTCTACATTAATTTCAAAAAGTAAATTGTTATTTATGGCCTCTCAAAAACCCTTCAACATAATTATTAAAAAACTATCAAAAGTGAAAAATTAATGAATAAGAATCGCCCTGAAACAACTCTTTTTATGCTTCAATCTGTAGATGGGAAAATTTCTACAGGAGATATCGATGATCGGGATCAAGAGATTGATTTTCCTAAAATTAAAGGAATTAAAGAAGGTTTTTACCAATATTATGATTTCTTATTTAAGACTGATAGACATGCGATAATCAGTGGAAAAGTTTTAGCTAAAATTGGAGTAAATTTGCGTGAAAAAACTGATGACCATAAGGATGTCAACCTTATTATTATTGATCGTCATCCGCATCTTACAAATGGAGGTATTAATTATCTACTAAAATCATTTAAATCAATATATATTGTTACAAACAACCAAAACCATCCAGCTTTCGAATTTACAAAAGAAAAAGAATTAATTATTATTTTTTATTCAACTATTATTGATTTGAACGATTTATTTGAAAAACTGAAGCAAGATCATAAAATTGAAAAGATCTCGATTCAATCAGGAGGAATATTAAACGCTTTATTTCTTAAACATAAAATTATTGATCATATTTCTCTTATAATCGCCCCTTGTTTAATTGGTGGAAAAGATACACCTACATCAATAGATGGAGTAGCTCCTCAGACTGATGATGATTTATTTAATATAAAAGCTCTAGTACTTAAAAAATGTGAAATTTTGAAACATTCTTATATCTATCTTTATTACGATGTAATAAATGAAACAATATTAGAAGAAGTCTAGATTAATTTCGCGATTTTCTCGCAAGTCCGCCTACAATCTAAAAATATTAATCCTAATCTTACATCCTTCGTAGTAGAAACTGTTAATACGGCATTAGGACCCGCCTGCATTACTAATAGATATCCATCATTCCCCTTAATATATAGCTGGTCAAATTCCCCCTTTTCCATTTCAATCACTGCCCTTTCGGCTAAAGAGAGAAGCGCAGCAGTCATCGCAGCTATCCTTGTTTCATCAACTCCTTGTGGAAGCGCAGAAGCAATTGGTAAGCCCTCAGCGGAAACGATAGCAGCAGATTTTACCTCTGGGATAGCTGCTAACAATTTCTTCAAAATGTCATCTAGCGAGTCTGTTGTGGGTTCCATGGAAGTCATTTTTTTTATTTATTAGGATATATTTTGAGGATATAATTTGGAAATATGTAATATATAATCTTATTATAATAGATATAATTTACTTATTTTAATTTTATTTATTTTTTTTTATTTCTTATTTTCTAATAAATTATATTATTACTTCTTTATTAATTAACTTTTGAAATTTTTGTACAAAAAATGCCTTAAACACTGTTATTATTTTTATAAAGTATATACTTATAGTAATTATCAAAATTATTATTTAAATATTTTAGTGGTTTTTATCATTGCATTAATATTTTTGGGTTTACATTTTAGATTAATTTGATGAGTTGGAGAAATTACTAAAGAACAATTATATTTTTTTGATTTTTGGATTAATTTAATGACATAATTTCTTACCTGTTGGGCTGTTCCAAAAGATAAAAGAGATATATCTAGATTACCAATAAAGGAGATCTGATTTTGAAATTTTTTGAAAAGGGTAAAAATATCTACTCCCGAATTGGGCTCTAAGCTCTGAACAGCATCAAATCCTAAATCGATAAAAATTCTAATCATATCAGAAATATATCCATCTGAATGTATTATAATATTTTGGTTTCTTTCATGGATAATATTAATTATTTCTTCATATTTTTGAGAGAAGAGTTGGAGCCATACTTCTTTAGGTATAAATGTTCTATTTTTATATCCATAGTCATCTGCTATTAGAAATGTGTGTGCTCCAGTATTTTGAAGAACTTTAATTAATTTTTTTACATAATCTGAGAAAAACACGACAACTTTTTTTACAAATTCAATATTTTTTTTTAAAGCCTTTGCGAAATAATAAAAACCCATTGATTGCCAAGTTTTTTCAAACAGACCAGGTAAGGAGATTATGTAATGTAAATTTTCCTTTTCTTTCCTTAAAAAATCTTTTAAGTTCAAT
>JAUWHL010000042.1 GCA_030605895.1 Promethearchaeota archaeon
TTCATTAATAGGGATGTATTGCTTTTTCAAAGTTGTGATATCCTTCTCTGTTTTTCTTGTTTTAGTTAGAATAACATAGATTGATGCTATTAAAAGAATTAAAATCATAAATATAAAAGGCCTTAAAATTAGATTAAAAATATCAATAGTAAAAGTAAACTGCATTATTTTATTTTCTCCTGGAGTTACATCGTCTAAAGCATAAACTATAGTGATTTCCCCTTGAGATTTTGTAAATGCATCTGGAGGTTCGGTAATATCATCAATTTTCAAACATCCATCAATAATAATTTTTATTGTTTGTTTTTTTCCTAAATAGTTATAAGTAGTTGTAAGTGCATCAATTTCAATTGATTCTTGGAACCAATTTATTGAAAAGTAATTCTCAAAAGGTAAGTAATATTCAAGATTAAACCTAAACGAAGAATTAGGTAGCATCCTTACACGATTTGCTGATAATTCAATTAATACGTCTTTGGTGTTTGTTTCGGGAAGTGGATTGACTGATACACCTAAAATTTCTCCAAGATCATCTGATATATATAATCCATCTGCAGTATAAGGAATAGAAAATAAAATACTGTTTGTTACTTTAAGCCCGTAATTTTTTAGTAATATATTCTCTCGAATTCTTATTATCCCCCATGGTGAAATAAATATTTCACGGTTTAGTTCTTCAATCTCTAATTTATTACTCTGTTCAATTTTAATCCAAATATTTATGTTTTTTAAATCATTCAAGTTTGTTAATAAAGGTTCAATAAAATCATCTCCAATTGTGTCGCTAATTTGTTCAAACTCATAAGTTCTAGCATTAAGGGCTGGATTTTTAATACCCCAATCCTCGGAAATATCTTCATCCCCACTCTTAAATTCAGGGAAAAAATAGTAAGCTTTTATTTCACCTTCTAATTTATATGGTAATATTGGAAAAACGATACCATTATAGTTTATATAATGTTCTTCGAGTCCTGTTTGATCAGCTACAAAATGGGCTTGTGTAAGATCTTTAAAAACTTGTCTAAACATTATAGTTTTCGATTGATATGGTAATAATGGAGAATCAAAATATATAGTGAACATTTCAAATTCACTCATTACCATATTTAAACGGTCAGTTAATAATGTGGTTTCCTCAAAATATTTTTCTTCATTAACACTCTTACTTTCAAAATATATTAGATTATTTGAATGATTTAGAGGAATTCCAACTAAAATTGAACTTATTGGATTGTTGTTTCGATTTTCGATCGTTAAGAAATCACGAATTTTTACTAAACCAAACATTTCTATATCCACTCGTCTATTAACATATGTTAAAATTATATTCTCTGCTCCTTCTTGACTAGCTGAATATTTTGGATCGCCTTTTTCATCTTGATTACAATAATTCAACTCAGTACTTTTAGAAATAAACAATATGTTTATAAAAAAAATCATAAAAAATATGATGATAATAAATATTCTTGTTCTTTTTAACATAGTTTTCAAACTTATCCTTGAAATTATCTAAATGTAATGAAAATTATTAATAAAAATTTATTAAAATTTTTAATTTTATATCACAATAAAATTTTATATGTTTCCAGTTATTTATATAATAAGCAATTGTAAATTATTCTTTATTTATTTTTAATTATGTCATCTAGACGAACTCAGTCAAGACGTACTAAAAGAAGAAGTGGATCTGCACCCATGCCGATGGGAGGAGCAGGATTAATGAGATTCTTCTCAGACAGTTCAATTGGGATAAAAATAGGACCAGTTAGTACAGTTATATTATCACTCGCTCTGATACTCATTGTGATATTAGCACACCTAGGTGTTTTTACTTGGCTATTCGCTCCTGGTGGTGGATAATATTTCTTCCTTTAAAATTATTAATAATTAATTGTTGATTATTGAATATGTATGAAAATTTCAGATTTTCAGAATTTAATTAAGGATCTTTATTTCAAACAAGACCAAAATAGAGGTATTAATGCTAGTTTTATTTGGTTGATAGAAGAAATTGGTGAATTTGCACGTATTTTAAGAAATAAGGAAATCAACATTATAAATGCATCAGAAGAATTAGCAGATATTATTGCTTGGACAAGCTCTATAGCAAATTTACTAGATGTTGATCTTGAATCTGCTATTTTAAAAAAATATCCTGGCACCTGTCTTAAGTGTAAATCAAATCCTTGCATTTGTGGGAAATAATTTTTTGCACTCAAATATTAAATATCTTAGATTAATTCAGAACCCAATAATTTGTCAAATTTTCTAATAAAAATAATACTACTTACAAAAAAAAATAAAACTTTATTATCATTTTTGTGTTTACAATGAGCCTTTCTGGAAAAAGAGTTTGGATTGACGTTGAACAACCCAAAACTGCAATAATGTTTAATTCACTCTTAAAAATGTTTGAAAATGAAGATACAGAGTTATTAATTACTGCGCGAGATTATGATTCAACTTATCAAATTCTAGATAATTTAGGTGTAAGTTATAAAAAAATTGGAAGGCATGGTGGCGAAAAATTAGAAAATAAGTTAGAAACATATATAGATCGTTTGAAACAACTTTTACCGATAATAAAAAAATTTTCACCTGATTATTTTGCAACTTTTCTATCTGTAGAAGGTACGAGAATCGCATATGGATTAAAAATTCCTTCAATTGGGATGAATGATGAACCACGAAATGAACCGGTATGTAAATTAATCCATCCATTTATAGGAAATATAATCACTCCAGAATGCATACCTAAAGATTTGTATATAAGACTTTATGCTGACCCTGACAAAATTATAAGGTATAATGGGCTTGATGAAATTGCTTGGATTTCAGAATATAATCCTAATCCGGATATTCCCAAAAATTTTGATCTAGAAAAAGGAAAATATGTGATAATGAGAACTGAACCGACTCATGCTTCTTATCTAATTCATAAAATTAAACCCGAAGAAACTCAGATTAAAAAGTTTTTTCCCCCCATTTTCAAAGAATTTCCAAATTACAAATATTTCCTTTTAGTTCGTTCAAAAAAACAAGAACAATTTCTCTCTAAAGGACTGAAAGCTCTTATTAAAGAAAATAATATTATCATAACTCGGTATTTGCCAAATATTATGGATTTATTTTTCTATGGAGCATTAGTAATTAGTGGAGGGGGGACAATTGTGAGAGAATCAAGTTTATTGAATGTACCCAGTATAGAATTTTTCCCTGGAGAGTCTGCACCACAGGATAAGTTTTTAATAAAAAATGGGTTTCCTTTAGAACACTTGCGAGATTCAAATCAAATTATTAAAAGAACTATTGATATCCTTAATCAAGGCTCTACTCCAGGGAGATTTAAGATAAGTTCATTTAAAGAAAAAATTAACCAATTTGATAATCCCAATGAAATTTGCTTCACACACGTAAAGAGTAAATTATTAACTAAATAAACAATTTCTTGTTAATACTTATTTATTGTAGATGAATTTTTGATAAAGAACTTCAAGTTTTTTCCCAACTTCGTCCCAAGTATATCTTTTTATAAATTTCTGAGCTTGATCAATTAATGATTGTCTTTTAGAATCATCATTTAACAAATTAACAATTTCTTTTGCTAATTGTTTAGGATTTTTAGGAGGCACTAAAATAGCATGATCTTTTAAAACCTCTTTATAAGCAATCATTGATGAACAAATAACAGGAGTTCCACAAGCAATTGCTTCGATTGGTGTTAAACCAAAACCTTCAGAAGCATAAGAATACGTCACGAATATGTCACCCATTGAAAAATATGCAGGAATTTCTTTTTCAGAAATAAAACCAACGAAGTTAATATCCTTGTATTTCTGCTTCCATTCTTGGTAAGTTTTTTCCATGTAAAAATCTGGTTTACCTCCCATGATTAAATTAAGTTCAGGGATCTCCTTTTTTGCTATTTGGTAAGCTTTAATAATATCGTTTACTCCTTTATATTTAGCTATGCGCCCAATATATAGAAGAATTGGGCCTTTAATATTTAATTCTTCTTTTAATTTTTGAGCTTCTTTAGGAAGAGGTTTATATTTATCTTCAATCGCAGAATAGAGATTGAATATCTTATTAATGTCAACGTTAGGTATATAATACTTAATTTCCCTTCTTATAAAATCAGAACAAGTTGTAATATAAAGTGATTTGTTAACTGTGTATTTAATTAAAAATTTTTCAATTGGAATTCTCGTAAAGCTTGTTTCAAATGGACCTAAATCATGAATTGTAGAGATAAATCGTTTCTGATTGGCTAATATTATAGGTAAGGCTCCTTTAGGACTATTTCCGTGGATTATATCAAATTCATTTCTTTTTAAATATTTTACAGTATTGATATTAAAATGAGGAAACCAAAAAAAACGTCTTCTAATTATATTCATCTGTAAAATATCTGGATCTGAAAGGTTTATGTTCCATTTCCCTGTAATTACTTTAACATTATGCCCTTGATTTTTTAAATAATTATAGATCCCAGTAAAGAATTTAGCTGCTCCATCTTGAGTATCAGGAGCAAATGTTAAGGATATAAGACAAATGTTTAATTTTTCCATTTTAAATGAGCAAGTTCTTTTGAGTACTTGTTATGAAATATTTCAAGTTAATTGTTCAAAGCCATCATCAGTTATTAGGATAGATTCCTCGATTTGGGCCACATTAACACCTTTTTTTGCTGCTAATACATAATGTACTTGTAATTTCCCTTGCTGTATTAACTCTTGTAGGCCAAAAGCTACCCCCAATCTAAATTCTTTTGCTAGCCATCTCTCTGCAAAGGGTAATGTTTTATAATTTTTATTAATAAAGCCAAGCAGTTGTTTGGATGTTTTTCTACGTAATGGTACTCTACCAACATAAGGATTAATTTCATAGATATATGAATATTGGGTGTTATGAACTGAACCCTCACCAGTACTAGCAAATATTTCGATAGAAAAAACCTCACCAGTTTCCATTATATCTCCACCCTGTGATCCTAATTCAGGTAATTTTTTTTTCCCATGAACTGTCCATCTTTCAATTTGATGACCGCCGAGTTCTCTAATTGGGTTATATTTAAAACCTTTAACAATTTCTTCAATTTTTTTACCAATATCTCGAGTGTTGGTTTTTGGCTTAACCATCATCTTGGCAGCATCAAGAGCAACTTCAGTTGCTTGTATGATATTTTCAAGGGTTTCATCTTCACTAAAATTTACAGAAAAGGCAGTATCCACGATATATCCTTCTATATGAACACCTAGATCAATCTTAACTAAATCTCCTTCATTTATTTCTAAACCATCATCTTTAATGGGAGAAGTATAATGCGCTGCAATATTATTTATACATAAATTTACTGGAAAAGCACATAATCCCCCTAATTCCTCAATTTTCGCTTCAGTATCAGATATTAAATCAAACACTTTTACTCCTACTTTGATTTTTGGCTTAATGTACTTTTTAACTTCTTGAGCAATTTTACCGGCTTTTTGAAGAGATTCTTTTTTAAATTTTTCTTCTTTTTCTTTATCCAACTCTTCCTTACTTTTTGCTTCTTTAGTCTCGCTTTTTAAATTTTCTTTCTCAGTCATTATAATACCTAATGTGGTTTTCGATAAAAATATTTTTTAAATAAGTATTAACTTTATTAATAAAATTAGATTAAAATTAAAAATAAAAATAATATTATTATATTATTATCTTATAAGATCAATAACCTACTATTTGTTCAAGTTGATAAATTTTTGAGCGAAAACATCAGTGAACTCATCGACCTTTTGAGGCGAATGGAAGCGGTCAACTCCGATATTCAAGGCAGCGCTATCGTTAGTGTACAAGGTTTACCCATCTGCTCTGTTCTTGCTAGAGATATTAATGATGGGATCGTTAGTGCAATGAGTGCTGCTATACTAAGTGTTTCAGAACGCGCCGTAGAAGAACTTGCTCGAGGGGATCTAAAGAGAATTCTAATAGAAGGTGTTGAGGGTATAATTATTTTATCAAAAGCAGGAGAAAACGCTATATTATGTACTCTTGCAAAATTTGACGCTTCGCTTGGGATGGTTTTCTTAAATATCCAGAGTGTTTCTAGAAAAATCGCGGAATTATTAGATTAATATAATTCAATAATATTTTCTTACACAAAATTTTATTTTCTTAGAGATCCTATGACTTAATAGTAATATTATGAGAACAAATCAGCTTTTTATCGAGTTCAAAACTGAATTATTAAAGATAAAAGATAAAAAGAAATTTGAAAAAGCTTATTACGAGAAGCTAAGGAAATGTCTTAAAGCGGGAAAATTCATAGCTTTTGAATTGTTATTTAATGCATCAGTTGATTTCAATCTTTTTATTGATATTAAAAAAATTCCTGATCGTTTTAATATTATTTCAAAATTGCTTTTAAATTGTACAGATAAAGTATCAACGGGGTATCATACTTCAGCACTTGGAGAAATAATTGATATTTTAAGATTTTGTAAAAAATACCATTTATTAGAGAAACAATTAAGCGTTTTAGAAAAAAAAACCCTTAAGAATCTCAAGAAAGACACTTTATTTTTAGCAAATTTAAATGATTTATTCGGTAAAGTATCAAATTCATTTATTTTATATATTTATAATGTAATACCCCAAGATCTGTATAATTATTTTATTACAAGTCCAATTTCCTTTTTTCCTGATCGAGATGAGCTAGTGCACTATATCAAAAATATTTTTTTTGACCAATATACGATTTATGGTCTTAGTGTTAGAAATTTAAGCACTATTGACGATTTTATTAAGGTTTTTAAAGAGAATTATCCTTTTGAAGAAAATCAATTAAAAAATCAAGAAGAACTATTAATTGTTAAGGGTAAAGAACTTATCGAATTTAACGTCACTTATAAATATAGAATGTTTTATTATGATACAGAAGAAGAACATGAACATCATGAGATTAAAAAACATCTTATTTCTCCTAGTAATATTATGAAAAATTTATATAAAATCTTAATGAAGAGAAATTATAATTTTTATAGCTTATCAATGGTTCTTCTTGGAGGTTTAGGACCACAAGGATTAGGTTTTACATATTCTACACCTAAAGGAGAAGTTATTGAAATATGTTCAGATCAAAAAGAATCTGAAGCAATTATCATTAAATATAAACAATATTTAAAGAGAAAATTTATGTTAAAATTAGAGAAAGAATTGGAGAATTTTAGAATTGATGAGAAAGTTAAATATAAAATAATAAAATTCCTATCAGAAATTCTTAATCAGAAAGAATTAATTAATTACTATAAAAAAGATCCATTAATAAAGAAAATAAAAACATTTCTAGAACAACTAGAAGAATTTCAAGAAGGACATATAATTGAGCTTCAAGAATTAATAAATAAGATTTCAAAAGCAATTTCAATTATCCTTAAAAGGATTAAGCTAAGAGATCAATTCATAACCCGTATGGATTTAATAGTAAAAGATAAAATTAAAGCTGAAGAGGTTGCAAAATTAACAAGTTTAAAGGGGAAATCTCATTATGATGTGTTACGTGAACGATTTTTCTTTCAAAATATAGTAAATCGGTTTTATGAAATCTACAAGAATAATAAAAAAGAAAACGATAATCAAGTATAATAGTTGGGAGAAATAAAAAGAAAACATTAAAATTACTTTCTTATTTCTTGAATTTGATCAAAGATGTGGTCAAAACGCTCTCTTATAGAACCATATAGACCTTCTTCTTCAGACACTACTGAATTAATCGCTGTTTTCAATCCATAATGACTTTCTGAAATTAATATCCTTATTGGTAAAGTAAGTATTTCATTGATTACCATTAAAAATTCTTGAATAATATTAATGATTTGAGGCATTTTCTCACGAGATCTATCAATAGTAGACGTTTCTGATGATATTAAGCCGTTCTCACGTTCTTGTTTTAATTCTTCCCAAACATTGTCTTTTAATTCGGAAAAATCGATGCCTAAATTTTCTAGTGCCATTTGAACGCCATCAAAAAGATAGTTGATTGTATCTTTGCCAGTAAAGAGTTTCACATTTTCTACCATTTCTGGAGGTGCCAAACCTTCTAGAAAACTTACAAGTAATGAATTATAATCACGTATTACATCCAAAGGAACAAACAATAATATCATTTCTTTTAATTGCTTAAAAATATATCCAAGAATTTTCGCAAACCACTCATTCTGGAGAGATTTTTCTAATAATCCACCATATTCATTCAAAATATGAGTTCCGAGGTATCCAATAATGCGAATCATATCATCTTCATAATTTCTAAAATAATCAAAAAAATGCTCTGGTTCCATATTCAGTTTATCTCTAATAATATCGGAAACTCTTTCCTTTATGCCTTCTAATGGTTCATCAAGATATTCCTCTAATTTGTCAATAGATATAACATCTTGTAGTTTGTCAAAAATATCTAGTTTTGTTTCTTGAACAATTTCTTCTTCTTCAATAGACTCGCCAAAAAATTTGCCTAATACATTTCTTTCTTGAATTTTTGAATCCATAAGTTCTTTCCATTCTTTTAAATCATGGATTTTACAGATAAATTGTAAGGAATCTCCTCCTTTAGTAATACATGTTTGTTCCACTATTTGAATCCTATAGTTATTTCTTTTTATCTTTAATATAAAATTTGCCACAGTTTCCAGCATTCCGCAAAGTCCACAGGCTAAGCCTTCTGTATTCTTATCTTTTAATTTTTCAAAAGCAAAAGTGTCTTCATTATCTTTACCATAATCAGCACAGATTGGACATTGATTGATTTTTAAAACATAATCATTATATTTTGAACCCTCTTTATATATTTCTTCATAGGAATAATCTTCTAGTTCTCTTCCAAATACAACAACCCAAAGAATCTCGAAATAATCCAGAACTTTTTTAGGAGATCCTGGCATAAATTTAAAAATACTTGAATGGCGTTCACAAGATTCATAAGCTGCTCTCTTTCCTATTTCTCTTAGGATAATTAAGCTCTCTTCTTCATTTTTAGTAATCTCATTAATCTCTTTAAGAATCTCTCTATAAAGTAAGGTATAAAATAAAGCGTTTGTAGAACGCCCAAATACTTTTGTTATCTTCTTCAATAACCACTGAAATGCTCCCATCTTTAGGAACTCCTCCCAGTTTTATATTTGTATAATTGAACACACGTTTTGTTTCCGAATGCTCGAGACTCTTTTATTTCATAAGGTTCTAAAAAGAGAGAAGATGGATCACTAGATTCATTATTGATAAGAGAAATGATTTCAGACACCATTCCTAATATTATTTCACAACCAGCTATTTCTATATCATCATAATGATATTTACATAATGCACATCTATAATCTTGGACTCTGATTAAATTCTCCACATCATTTATTACAATTGAAGTAGAACTGTTAAATACTTTTTGATAAACAGTTGCTATAACATCTTTTATATTCGAAATATTAACATAATTTGTTGGTTTCCAGTATCGAATATAAGTTTTAGCCATGTTTTGTCCCATTTTTCTTAATTTATCTTTCAAATCAGGAACACCGTTTTTTTCCATGAGTTTTGCTAGAATATAAATGCTGTTACGCATTTGATTCATAGTTGCATCCGTTTGAATTAAATCTTTCCTCGAATAATTCATAGTTCTATTATGACATCTTATATTAAATTAAATATTGGAAAAATACATTAAATAAAAAATTTTTAATCTGATTAATAGATTATTTGTATGATTTCAAAATAACTTCTAAATTTTAATAATCACATTTCTTTTAATTTTTTAGCAAATTAGATTAATTTCCATTACTTAATACAACTATTTTTATACAACATTCACCTCTAAAAAACCTAGTAATCTTTTAAAAAATTAATATAACACTCAAAAAATCTTGTAAAAAAGGAAATATAAATTTTATTTATAAAATCATATTAAATTGAGGCTATTTCCTACATTTTTTTAATTATTTCTCTAAGAACTTGTTCTCCAGCTGCGCCTACCATAATTCCATTCCTTACAAGTAATTGTCCTTCAACTTCTATAGGATGATTCAAGAGTTCACCATTATTGAAGAGGAGGAGTGTAGGTATTGCAGTAATTCCAAATTTTTCTCCAAGAGGTCTGTTTTGATCAAGATCTTCTTTCAATAACATTATTAAGCCTTCCTCATTCAACTTTTCTAAGGTTGGACTTAAAAAGCGACAAGGACCACACCATGTAGTATATACATCCAGAATAACTTTCCCTTGTTTCATTTCCTCCGTAATTTCAAATCCAAATTCTTTTAGTTCTTCTATATTTGTCATGTCATCT
>JAUWHL010000026.1 GCA_030605895.1 Promethearchaeota archaeon
ATCTTTTTTATTATAAAATTATTGTGTTATCACAATAAGAGATTATAATCAAACATTTAGAGTTACATAAAATATTTTATAAGATTAAAAGGGTTCAAAAAAAGAAATTGTTTTATTAGCTTTTATTCAAAATGTCAAAAATTACCTCAAAATCAGAAAAGTTGAATGGCTTTAAAATATACCCATCTGCTCTCGTATCTGCTAAGTTCTTTTTGACCTCACTCCCAGCTATAGCTGTTAAAAAAAATACAGGGATGTTAGTCCATTCCTTATCTGATTTAATCGTTTTACAGATGTCATACCCACTTAAATCAGGCAAGATGATATCCAATAAAATTAGTTTTGGAATTGTATTACCTAATTCCTCCAAACCCTTTGAACCACTTACTGCTCCTTTACATTTGATTCCTTTACTCTCAAAATAGCTAGTTATCAATCGGATAGTCGCGAGATCGTCTTCTATTAATAGCACATCGTATTCAGATACCACTTTTATGTTATCTAAAATGTTAATTATTTTCTTCTCAAGAAGGATACTCTGTTCAAAAATGTTTTTTACTGTTTCTAACACCTGAGCATTTAATTGTTCCCTATAATTCTCAAGAAGTAGTTGTGAATACCCCTTAATTGAAGTCAATGGCTCTTTTAGAGTATGAGAAATATTTGAAATCGTTTGAGGATTTAATTTTGATAAACTGTTTTGAGGATTATTGGATTTACTTTCTATGAATGCCGCAACAGATTCTCGAATTAATTTAGAAATCGTTAATTCTCCATTGTTTTTTGTATAATCTAACCATTTTGATTTAGTATTTTCAGACACGTACAATGAAATACGTTCTTTATCTCTATGATACACTTTTTCGCCTTTTTGCCACTTTCTAAAACCTTCAGTAATTGCTCCGCGCCAGATAGCATACCGACCGGTTTCTTTCTCATATTTTTTCATTTCATCTGATTTTTCAAAAGAATTGTTATTGTTATTCATATAATACTCCTTGTTATCGCCTATCTCGCTATTTTCATCGATTTTTTTAGAGGGGCTAATTTTTGTACCCCTTATACCTAACTAATTATTGCTTGAAAACATAATAAAAGAACTATTATTTAATGTTTTTTTATTTGTTAATCGTTCTTGTGAAGATCGATTTGTACACAAAAAATCGAAACTAATTTTGTGTAAATAAAATTTGTGTATGAAAAAATCAATTCTTCTCTTGATTTTTTAATAATCCGACAAAATGAGTTTAGCAGCCTAGATCTGTTATGAAATTATGTCAAAAAAATATATTGTGGATAATATATTGGTTTTAAATTAACATATTAATATTTTGTACTAACAATAATTACAACAAAAGCTTTGTCTAGACAACTTTTTATACAAATAAGGAACATTTATAAATGATTTGTTATCACAATAACATTTAAATAGTAATAAATGATCTATTATTATAACAATAAAATTGTTTTTTTACAACAAAAAATAAATTGTTGTAAAAATGTGTGTAAAAAAACTAATATTATAAAATTTTGATAAGGGTTATGATTTATGGTTGTAGAAATATCATCTCAAACAGGCTTCTGTCCTGAATGTGGTGGATCAACAATTGATGTTCATCAACGAGGGGAGATTGTTTGCCAACATTGTGGTTTAGTCGTATCTGAAAAAGCCGTCGATGTTTCTCACAGTGGTATAAGGGCTTATTCTAAGCTAGAGAAGGATAAAAAAGAAAGAACAGGATGTCCTATTTCAATTTTGATGCCTGATATAGGTTTGAGCACAATAATTGATCGGACAAAAATTAAAAATCCCGATTTACGAAGGGCAGCAAAATGGAATACGCACCTATCCTGGGAAAAGCGAAATATGCTAATTGCCATTACCGAATTAAAGAGGATTGGTGGCAATCTTAATTTTCCAGAGCGGGTAAAGAAATCGGCTGTTCGGCTTTATAAAGAAGTATTTAAAAGGAATCTCTTAAGGGGCAGATCTATAAATGGAATGATTGCGGCGTGCGCATATTACGTATGCAAGCAGGAGAAAGTTCCTATTACTCTTCAAGAAATCTTAGATGAAGCTTCAATAAACGATAATATCGTGAAGAAATGCTATAAGATCTTAGTAAGAGAATTGAACTTAAAATCACCTCATATTGATCCTGTATCCCTTATACCACGCTATTGCGCTGATTTAGGGTTACAAATCAATGTAGAGAAAGAAGCGATAAATGTGTTAAAAAGTTTTATTAAAAAAACTTCTATTTGCGGTAAAGATCCAAAAGGGTTATGTGCAGGAGCAATTTATTTAGTGTCTAAACTAAAAAATCAAAAGATTAGCCAAAAAGACATTTCAAAAGTAATCGGAGTCACCGAGGTGACTCTTCGTTCCAGATATAAAGAATTTTTACAAAATATAACGTTTAATTTTAACGTTAATCTACAATAAGCTAAATTTTTCTTTTCCATTTCCTTTTTTTCCAAAAGATAAGGGTTCAGGGGCGTAATCTCTTAATTTCTCTTGATAATGCTCGAACAAATGATTATGTTCAATTTTTATAAAAAATGTATAGAAAAAACCTTAATTTTAAGAATACAGAGTAGAAAATCATTTAATTTTGGTGTCCTGTCCGACGAGCAGCTATTTGCCCAACTTTCCTACCTGGAGGAGCATTTCTACTTGTTGTTGTAGGTTTGTGAGGAGATTGCTTGGCTCCGCCCCCATATGGGTGAGATGCAGCAACCATAGCGACTCCTCTAACAACAGGCCATTTTTTGGCTTTAGATTTCACATAATGGAATTTATTTCCCGCTTTAAGAAAAGGTTTATCTGTACGTCCTCCTCCGGCAACTACACCGATTGTGGCTAAACAGGTCTCATGTATCCATTTGGTTTTTTTTGATCGGAAAAGCAATTCAACTTTATTTCCAGATTTGTTTCTAACAATTGCAGAAACTCCAGATGCTCGTGCAAATTTGCCACCGTCTTGTGGAGTTCCCTCAACGTTGAATACTAATGTTCCTAAAGGCATTTTTTTTAGAGGTAAAATATTTCCAACTTCAACTGCTTGGCCATATCCTGTCTTAGATTGTACAAATTCTTGACCTACATAAATACCTTCTGGAGGGAGCCACAAAGCTTTTTGTTTAGTATCAGTGTATTGAACTCTTGCAACTGGAGCGCCTCTTCCTGGAGAGTGAATGAGATCTATTACTATAAATTTAAACAACTTCTCATTTTCCTTGAATGAACGATACTTGACGGCCCCTATGTGCCTATGGCTAGGACTTCTAAAACCAAGAACACCTCGACCTTTTCTTTGGGCTAAGATTCGTTTTCCCATTATATTTCACGTTATTTTCTGGATATGAACTTAAATTATACAAACTTTAAATTTTTTATCTTTTTTGTTGAAATTTAAAAAAGAATTAAAAAATAAGATTTTCTGATACAACTGAACTATAAATTGATATTTTAAAGCTTTTTACTTTTTAATAATTCATCAATATTGTAGTTGAAAGCTATTGGAATTTCTCTTTCTAGGAATTCACCGGCAATATTCTGTGATAATAATTTCATTATTTCATCTGGTTCGCTAGTTTGTCCTAGTACCCATCCAAGTTTTACATATGCTACTTCTGGTAATAAATTTCTGCCAGGGATGACACCCATATTTAATAATTCTCTTCCTGTTGAATAGACATTCATTCCTACAAATCCATGGAGTGTTTGAGTTGTCATAAGAATAGTTATACCTTCTTGAATAGCACTTTTTATTGATTTATATATAGTTTTGGATACATGTCCTAATCCCGTTCCGGCAAATACAATTCCCTTATATCCGTTGTCTATGTAAAAATTAATGAGTTCATTATCATTTCCAGGGTAGGAATATACAAGAGCAATTTTTTTTTCAAAATTAGTAAGAGTTTGGGTTTTAATTTTTGATTTTTTTCTATAATCATTAGTAAACATCTTTATTTTTCTGTTTTGAACTAACCCTAGTGGTATACTATTAATAGTTCTAAAAGTGTTTCTCACAGAAGAATGCATTTTTCTTAGTAGAGTTCCTCTATGAATCAAACCGTAGTCATGAGAAGAGGATCCTAGCATTGAAACTATTACTTCTGCAATATCTGAACTTGCTACAACAGCTGCATTAATTAGGTTTAAAGCAGCATCTGAAGAAGGTCTATCAGAACTTCTTTGACTACCTACTAAAACTACTGGAATGGATAGATCTTTTAGCATGAAAGAGAGTGCCGCACTAGTATATGACATGGTATCAGTTCCGTGGCCAATTATAATACCATCAATCCCTGAGTTTGCAGCATCTTTGACCTTTTCTGCGAGTTGTTGCCAGTTATCAGGTTCCATATTTTCTGAAAGAATTTCAAATACAATTTCACATTCAAGATTACAGATTTCTGCTAATTCTGGAACAGCACTGAACAATTCTCCAGGAGTAAAGGAAGGAATTACTGCTCCTGTAGTATAATCTAATCTTGAGGCTATAGTTCCCCCAGTTCCAAATAATTTTAGATTCGGGAGATCTTTATTTTTCGGAAATTTTTTTTCAGGAATTTTATAAGAAGCTTCTCTTTTTCCAATCCCTTTGATTTCTAGAATTTCAGAAACCTTAATTCCAATGTTGTAATTGTTTTCTAATTTAATATTTATGAAATTTGGGGCGGAGTGTTCAATTCTTGGTAATATTATCCCCTCATATTGAGTTTTTTCTGTTTTTATTTGAACGATATCCCAGATCTCTATTTTATTCTTTTCGAGGAGTTTTTTTCCTTCTCCTCTATAACCCTTAAGTTTTTCACTCATTTATTTCATCTCTTTTAATGTTTCTTTTATGGAATTTTCTAATTCTTTGGATACTAAAGCACCATCAATTTTACCTCTTACTTTTTTCATAACTTCTCCCATTAATGGCCCTTTTGCTCTCATTTCTTTTTCTTTTATCAGATTGAGGTTATTTTTAACAATTTCATTTACTAATTTTTTGAGATTATCAGTAGAAATGCTTTCGATTTTTAATTTCTTCTTAATCTGATCTATGGAAAGCCCTGGAGAATCAGCTTTAAGGCTCATTAATTCTTCTATGGCCTCTTTACTGATTTCTTTTTTGTTTAAAAGAGTAAAAATTTCAAAAAAATCATCATCAGTTATATTTTTAATATCTTTCCCTTCTCTTCTTAAAGCAGTTGTAGTTTCTAATAGAGTAGTAAAGATTAAGGAGGGATTATCAGGATACAATTCAATTAAATTATTAAATAGCTTGAGTTTTCCAGTAAAAATTAGGTCTTTTATTATTCTTCCTTCCGTTTTATATTTTTTAGAATATAATTTTATAGTTACCCAAGGATATTCTGGGAGGGTTTTTCTAATATCATTGACTTCTTCTTCAGAATTAAAAATGGCTTCTGAATCTGTGTCAGGATATAATCTTGCACCCCCATGAAGTTCTCTTAAAAATTCTGTATTTCCATTTTCTAGAGCCCTTCTAGTCTCAGGAGGTACACCTTTAAAAGCAAACTTAACTCGATTAATTATAACATCCATGGCTTTATTCACTTCTTTCTTAAAGCCTAATACTAATACAAAACAATCATTTTCTTTTGTTTCTAATTTTTCTTTAATTTTTTTAACATCTTCATTTGTTAAATTATATTTATTTAAATCTTCATCTAAATGAATGATTCCCTTTAGACCTGAGATTAATTTTACTTTATTACTAACTTCAGTACCAAATCTATAATCTTCCATTAATTCTTTTCCAAATAGATCCTTGAATCCCTTGAAATTTATTCCGTAGAGCTTTTTTCCTGATTTAATACCCTTAGCTATAAAAGAGGATTTGGTTTTAGCAAATGAATCAGATAAATCAATGGGTTTATTCGGAATATCTTTTTCATTCAAATTTCTTTTTTCAAGTTCTTCTTTTATTTTAAGGAGTCCTAATTGACGTGAAATTTCATGATTGATTAAGATTGGAATCCATCCAAGTTTTTGAACTCCTTTAATTTCAATTCTAGTTCCTGCCTTAATACTCACATTAACATCTTGCCTAATTGAACCAAGAACTTTTTTTACATTTGTTGACCATAATAGTAATCCTATCCTTTCGGCACACTCTCGACATTCATCGGGTGTATTTATATCAGGTTTGGTTGTAACCTCTACCAATGGAATTCCTAATCGATCTAATCGAAAGAAATTCGTCCTATTTTCAGTTTTAATTTTTCTCGCAGCTTCTTCCTCCAAACTCAAGATATCTATTCGAATTTTTTTACCACTCTCTAAAGTTACATAGCCGTCGGTGCCTAAAATCATTGTTCTCTGAAATCCGCTTGGAACACTTCCATCTAAGTAATTTTTTCGGCACACATGCATTTCTTCGATTATATTAGCATTTAAAAGCATAGCAATCTGTAACGCCACAGTTCTTGCTTCATTATTACACGAAAAAGGAGGTGTATCATCGAGTTCATAGGTACACACTACATCATTATAGCCTTCATATGTAATTCCCATTCCTTTTTCGTATTCTGTAAGCATTGCTTGATCATAAGTGCCCATTTCGCCTAAGACGGGTCTCATTTTTCGATTTATAGTAAAATCTGGTTCTCGAGTTCCTTGAAGATTGGCTGGACATCTACAGAATAGCTTAGTCTCAGTATCAAGCTGCTGATGAATCTCAAGACCACATCTAAGACCCAATTTTTCATAATCAAATTTTTTATAATCAAATTGCTGAGTCATACTCTATCGACTTTAATTTTAATGATTGTCCAATACTATAAATGGTGAAGTAATAAATATTTTAATATAGGTTGTTTTAAATAGTTAACAACCAGTATTATCGAAATTTCTTTTCATATAGTTGTATAACAATATCTTGAAATAATATCATCTTGGACTGCTTTTGGGAGATCCACAAATCTAGCACTGTAGCCAGAAACCCGAACCATAAAATTAGGGTAATTTTCAGGGTATTTTTGGGCATCATTAAGATCAGACAATGAAATCGAATTGAATTGTATATGAGATCCATTTAGTTTAACATAAGATCTTAACAATGACTCTAATATCTTTCCATCTTGAGTTCTAGCAATATCAGGATCTATATTTATTGTACAAGCTAACCCATTAGCGAGTAAGGAGAGATCGGATTTTGTAATACTATTAATTGTTGCTGTAAGCCCATTTTTAGCTGTAAAACCGGGTGCAATATCTCTTGTTAATGGTTTACCTTTTTTTCTACCAGAAGGAAGAGCTCCAGTAAAAATTCCAAATCCTACATGAGTAGTCATTGCATGAATCCCAACTCTATATGGTCCACCCCTAGCACTTCGAAGGCCCTCCACAGATTTAAAAAGGGTTTCTGTAGCTTTAGTGGCATAGATATCAACCCGATCGTCATCATTACCATATTTAGGACATTTATATAATAGGTAATTGTGAAGTTCTTTATAGCCTCTGAAATTCTTCTTTAATGCGCTTACTAATATCTCCATATTAACTTTCTTTTCTTTAAAAATCGCCCAATCTATAGCAGCAAGCGAATCAATGACATCAGAAAAACCTGTTACATGAACACCAGAGAAGTTATATTTAGCAGATCCCTTATTCACGTCAACTCCCTTTTCAAAACAACCATCTATACAAAGAGACATTAGGGGTGTGGGTTTTAGTTTCTTGTGTGCTTCTTGGTATGCATTAGCTGCAGTGGTAGCCATTATCATCATAGATTTGAGGTTAGTACTTAAAGCACTTAATACATCATCAATTGTTTTGAAGAATTTTGGGTTAGAATTAGTTTTTATGTGGGTACTTATTATAGTTTTATCAGTTCCTAAGGCAAGTTCTAGTGCTTTCACATAGTTAAGAAATATTGCTCCAGTATTATCAAATGAGGTTCCAGATGTAGATAATCCTACACAACCTACTATTCCATAATCTCGAGCTTCTTCTAAAGGAATTCCATAATTCATTAAACTTTTAACAACTAAATCATCGTTGTAGAGCCCTATAACATTGTTCCCTTTAGCTAAAACTTTCGAAATTTCTTGATAAATTCTCGAAGGAGTGTTTTTATGGATTCTAATAACTAGATTAGGACTAGGTACTGATACTTCATCTATAGCTTTTAGTATAATATAAGTTAACTCATTAGTAGCATCATTTCCTTTCTTATCGATACCTCCGATTAGAATATTTTGTGTTGTAGCCATTCCTCCAAAGTATTGCGTCGCTACTGAATCATATAAAGCAATAATTTCATTTGTTTTCAAAAGGAGATTCTTAATTAAATACAAAGCTCTCTCAGATTCTCCATTAAAATAGTGAAATAAATATTGATCTACCCTTCCAAATGAAATACCGTGTTCAAAATTTTCAATATGGAGTGCCATATGAATGAACCATAAAAATTGAACAGCTTCTTGAAAATTACTAGGCGAAAATTCAGGAACTTTTTGGCAAGTTTTAGTTATCATTTCTAACTCTTCTCTTCTTGACGAGTTTGACTCTTCTAGCGCCATTTCTTTTGTTTTTTCAGCAAATCTATGGGCATAGGTGATAAGAGCTTCTGAAATAATTACGATTGAAGTATAAAATGCGATTCTATCGTTTATATTCGATTCTGAAGTTAAATTATTTTTAAGCCTGGTTATATTTTCTTGAGAGAATTCAATATACTTTCTCAATCCTAAAGAAAGAAGTCTTGGATAATCAATAACAGCATGAGCAATTCCTCCTATCTCTGTTGCAACATAAGCACATCCACTAAAAGAAGTCTCAAATACGTAATCGGGAGCAAATTCTCTAGCATAATCATCAATCTTGAAATCATTATAAAATGGGGCGATTTCTTCCCTTAGAATCTTTATATCTGATTCTGTGATATTTATTGGGTTTAACGCCCTCTTAGAAAGAATATCTAATTCTTTCATTATTCTAAAGCCACTTGCTTCAAGTCTAGGAATTGCTACAGGAATGTCAACGTCAAAAGTTCCCACAATTAACTCATCGGGTCTGATTATAATAGGTAAATTCTCTAAAGTATTTTTAAGCCCTAATGCTTGTCTAATAATCATGGGCTTATTCTCAGTTTCCTTAAGAGCTTTCATATAATTAATAGGAACTATAAGCGAAAGATGAGGAATTCCACGAATTGCCTTATTTAATGGTTTAACTGTCAAATTTATCCCAAAATTAACTAAGAGTTTTAATTAGATATATTAAATATGTTTTGATGTTTTCCTTTAAATCTTTAATTATTATTATTTTAAATCTATTACTTTTAATTTTCGGATATTCGTATTAGTAAACACTACTTGTGTAATTCTGAATTTAAAATTGTAAGTTAACCAAATGACACTATTTCAAATAATATACATTATCAATTTGAGAAAGTGTTTTATATTGGGAGAGATAATCAATTAATAATTGCTTTTGTTCAGTATTTTTTTCAATAGATTGCTCAATCCGAAATGAGAAGTCGTTTAAATTTTCAATTTTAATCCAATGTATCTTATAAAAGAATTGTAATATTTTACTAAGAAAATCTTTCTGTGTACCAAATTTACGTAAATCCGTCTCAATGGTTTTAATCCATTTGTTAAAAGCTTTTTTGCTCTTAAAACATATAAATAACTCATTATCAATGGCTAAATTCATCCATAAATACTTATCTTTATCCACAAGCATTCTATTATAATTTGTCATATAAGTTACATTTTCTTCTAAGAGTTTTATTCTTTCTTTCTTAGCTAATTCTTCTTTAAACACAAGATCAGTTTCTAATAATTCAAGTCTACAATAATAATCTTTAGGAGAATAAATAAAATCAGTAACTTTTACTCCTAAAATACCACAAATAGCGGCAAAAAATTTACAATTTTCAAAATGCAAATTTCTCTGTTTACCAATAAATTCCAAAGCACCTGTTGCAAATTTTTTATTCTTATCAATAAAAAGATCAAGTCTCAATTCTTTTAAGATATTAGAATTGGAAGGATGAACACGATTTTTAAAGCGTTCAAATATTAATTTCAACCTTTCATGACTTTTTTCCTTTAAATAGATATCTCTATAAAAATTGTAAACTCCCAAAATAAAATGCGTAATGAAATCAAAAGAATTTGGAACATATCTATTACTCTCTGCTACCATATCATAAAGTGGAATGGTGGCTTT
>JAUWHL010000267.1 GCA_030605895.1 Promethearchaeota archaeon
AAAAAAGAAATTGAAGAATTTGTTCAAAAAACTTATGATCTATTTGAAATTGTGCGAGAAGGAGAGAATCCAATTCCTAAATTCACGTCAATTTATAAAAATGTCGGTATCGCAAAAAAAGTAGAAAAACTAAGTGGTGAACTAATAGATTTTCTTTATGTTCCAGCGCTTTTTCTTAATATATCTAAAGGAACTATAAAAAAAGGAAATTTTGTTCCTAAAGAAGATTATAAGTGGAAGCTTTTATTACCTTTAAATAATAATCCTCAGGATCCATGGAATTCATTTATACGTATGAGTTTTAATCCAGATAGCCTGATCAATATAGGTTTAGAGATCCAAAAATTTGGAACTAAACAATTAATTCCTCAACATCCTGCTCCTTAATACAATAAAATAAATTAATTTATAAAATTTGAATAAAAAGAGAAAAAAAAATGACTGATAGAGATAAGGAAGTTGTAGTTAAACGTAAAGGGAAAAAAATTATAACGGTTAAAGGAAAAAATCTCGTAAAAAAATATGATAAAAATACTACTCAACCTCCTATTCCTAAACCATCAAAAAAATTTTGTCCTAATTGTGGTAGTTCTATAAATGGTAAATTCTGTGAGATGTGTGGATCAAAAATAGACTAAAGATTTTATTTCTTTTAAGGAAAAATCACAAGATGTTAAATATAATGTAGTAAAAATTTTTCGAAATATAGCTTGTTAATTTCAAAAATCAGAATCTTAGCTCGAACAATTTGACTACGATTCCAGATTCAATTGGAGACTTGTTGACGCTGAAAAAGTTAAATTTGAGTAATAATAAGTTAAAAGCTATACCCAAAAGCATCGAAAATTTGACTTGCCTTGAAACCTTAAATATAAAAGCAAATTACTGGATCAGCTTTCCAGAGAGCATAAAGGAACAAGGGCTTCAAATTATATTATAATTGGGTTTAATGAATATTTTTATCTAGATTTCTCAAAAGACTTAATAACTTTGTTTGAAAAAGACTTAAATATTAAAAATCTTACACAAATATGTGAATGAGGCGGAAGTTGTTTCTATAATTTGTGAACATCTACAAAAAGAAAACTGGCAACTCTGGATTGATGATCATCCTATTCATAAAGACTTACAATATCAAAAACATTGCTTATTGATCGGTGGAGCTCGTCCTGACATATTTGGATTAAATAATGTTAAGCAAGTCTTCGCTGTGGAAATAAAAGGTTTGAAGGATTATAAAAAAGCAATAGGGCAAGCTCTTATTTATAAATCCGGAGTAAACCTTTCATATATAGGTGGAATGAATAACTTGTTGAGTAAGCTTTCCAACATTGCTATATCCTCAGGTTTAGGATTAATTTCAGTAGATGAATTAGATTCTAATGTAGAAGTTATTAACCCACTCTATAACATATCCCCGATATTCTTAGAAGACATTAAAAATGAACTTAGTGTACTCCAATCACAAAAAAAGACCAATAGAAGTTTCTCATCATTTGGAAGGACCCATATTATTAACTATTTTGCTCCAATTTTTTTATTCCAAGATGATTTCTCTAAAACAAAAGAGAAATTAATAGTTAATTTCGAAAGAGTTAATTGGGCAAATAAGGCTTATCCCGAGCTAATAAGCGGAGCAAATACAATAGGATTAATAGATTTAATTGAAAATAAGTATACTTTATCGAAAATTGGCCAATTTTGCTTGGAACATTTTAAAGCAATTAGTATCGATTCCATCTCTAAATTACAAGAAATCTTAAATCAAACAAAGAGAAATAAGTCTGTATATTCAGAGTTCCCTTCTCTCGCTAAATTTCTACAGTTGATTTATTTTCAAAATCCTGATTTAAAACAATTCATCTCAATCCTTCAGAGCATCAAAAGTACAGAAATTACTTCAAAAATGATTATCGATAATTTAATTCTGGATTATCCAAACCTTTTTTTGAATTTCTTTGTTAAACCTACAGCTAAAGACCAAGTAGTTTCAATATTTTTATCTGGAGATAAAGAAAAACTGATGGAGGATTATAATAAAACAATCTTAGAATTCGGCCACTACAATTTCTTTTTCGCATTTAAACGACATTTAGTACATCTTGGTATTTTAAGCCAAGAAAATACAACCTTTTATAAAAAATCTGAAGAATTAGATGTCGAAAATGATTTTTGGATTTTAGGAGATGATATTTTAATTTAATAATTAGGATTTTGCTTGTTATCTTCTCCTGAAAAATCGAAAATGCGTCCAGGAATTATCTCAAGGAGTTTTTCCCTTTCACTTTTGAGAAAGCTTATAATTTCTTCCTCAATTAATTCATTTTCCCGGCTTAAAATATCCAAATCTCTATTTTTATGTAAATTAAAATAATAGTATTTCAAATCATTATTAATTAATGGATGTTCTTTATTTAGTAAGCATAATTTAATGTGGGTTCTGATATTTTCCTCTAAGGATTCAGTCCATTCAGGAATATTATTTGACTTCTTGATATTTATAGTTGGATCGGAGGGATATAAATTCCAAAAACGATTAATAGGGTAAAATGACCAGGGTAGAAGGTGATCAATGTGATAAGTTTTTTCTGGCTCAAACACTATTCCTGAATATATGCATTTTCTAGCATCGATTTCTTCATAAAAATCTCGATAGTGAGATATTAGCAATGGATCACGGGATAAATCACTTGTATATATATATCCTAAAAGTTTATATAATATTATTTCAAAATTAGTAGAGTCTCTCCTCCTGCTTTCTCCTTCAAGACAATAGTTAAACCACGACCTCAGTATGACATCTCTAGTCCAAAAACGATATCTTGCTAATTCCTGATATGTCATATCATCTATTATTAAGGATGTATTGTCATATTGAAGTAATCCTGTCCATTTCATTAACTTGGGTTTTTTCTGCTTTATAACCTGTGAACAATGCTCATCATATGAAGATTAAAATGGTAATTTACTAAATTATGAAGAATCTCCTTAAATCTACCAGGATCAGCATAAATTTTTTTTTAATCATCGAGTCCTATAATTTTAAACTTCAGCCTCTTTTCAATTTAAATTGGTGTGAAAATTGAAACAACTTGATCTATTGTTCTATTTAATGAAAATTTACTCTTAACAAATTTATGCTTTCCAGAATCAATTTTAGTTATATCAAGCAGACGTATTATCATAATTAATAGAAGTTCAGATGTATTTTTTACATTCTTAACAATTTCGAATTGGTTATTATTTAATGGACTATATTTTTCCTCTATTAATAGATTAGAGAAACCCAAAATAGCATTTATAGGAGTTCTCATCTTACTGGAAATAAGCTCGTTTTTTGTCTCTCCTTCCTCAGAAATTTCACTCGTTATATCATATAAATATTTAACTGAAATTTCATGTCTTATCAAAACTCGCTTTAATCACATATTCACTTCAATTACTTTTCTTTAAAAAAATATCATTTTTCATCAGTGAATTAAAAAAATGGACCAAAGTAATTTTGAAGTATTTTTAACCTCTGAATTTTGTAATAAAAAATATTTAAATTAATGAAATTTCTCTGTAATTATAAAGTAGTATAATAAAATTAATAACCAAAAGAGAAATACAAAAATGCCTGAGGAAGAAAAAATATCTGAAATTAGGAATGATCTTAAAGCCCTCATAAAATCATTAATTGCAATTTGCCCCGCGTATAACTTTGTATCTCGCATTCTACGTGATGGAGAAGGAAAGTTTATTGGAGAAATAAGCACTATTTATCCAGAACTTTTTGATAAAAAAATTTTACCTGTGCTTCTCGGTGTGTTTGGCGTTGAAACTGGAACCGAAATTAATATTAAAAATTATGGTATTGGTAGACATTTGTTGTCTCTAATAAATGGAATTGAGGAAAAACTTGATGATCCAGAAATGCAAAACCTTATTTCTAAAGCTATTGGTGAAGGATTACCAAATCCTGTGAGAGACTATGTTGAAGGATGCATTGAAACACTTAAAGAAAAAGATGAAATCGCCTTAAAACTGATTCTTATAAGCTCTCATGAAACTTGGCAATCTTTGGATTCTTTAATTGAAAGTGTTAAAGAACAATTTGGATTAGAGATTAATATGGAAGAATTATTAGAACATTTAAAAAACCTAGATAATTTAGGGCTTTTAGATTATCTTAAAGAAGATAGAGTTTCAGTGATTGAAAAATATAGATCTCATATACTTGATTTAGCTTCGAAATAATAGGTGATATTGAAATAGAAGATTTAAATGTAGAAAAGAAGAAAAAGGTTAAAAAAATAGAAAATGTCAAATCAGATAAAAAGCAAAGGATTAAGAAGGAAGAAAAGAAAACTCAGGAGAAAACATCAATTAGAACTCAAAATATATTAATTAAACCTACTAAAAATATACCTGTTTTTAAAAAGGATAATACAACAGAGTTAAGAGAAGTTCTAAAACCAAGTATAAAAGAACCCATCTTCAAAGATATACCGAAAAATTCAAAAGAGGAGAAAGAACAAACTTCTCTATTTAAAAGTGAATTAAAATTTAAAAAATTTAAGAAACCAAAAATTTCGAGTACAATCATTCCAAGAAAAACAAAAACAAGCTATTTAAAAAGAATTATTGAAACTGATATCAATGAAAAATTTTCACCTAAAAGAGCTATTTTAAAATTCGATCCAAAATATAAAAACCTTTCAGAAAAAGATGTTATAAAGCCTAAATCTAAAAAGAAATCCCACGAGATAAACACTCTCGAAAAGAGGAAAATAGAAATATTAGGAACTCCTGAAACAGGTGCTGAAATATTACAAAGATTTTCTGAAGAAAAAGAAGAATCAATAGATAACGAAACACCTAAGCCAAATGGATCTGGCGAAGGGCAAAATGAAAGTGTTCCAGACATAATTGAAGAGGTCTTTGGCGTTTCAAATAAAGAACTTTCTGATCAAGATAATATAAAGATAATAATATATAAAGATTCAGACACAGATGAAACAATTGGAAGTTTTGAGACATTATGTATGAAAATTTTTAGAGAACGTCATGGCAGCAAACCTCCATATAAGTTGATAATAAAAGAAAGCGATTATAATCTTGAAGAACTTGAAAATTGGCTTGATGGTGAAGAAAGCATTACTAGGATTGACATTGATAACAAGGAATTAATGACGAAATTAATAAATTCAGAAAATCAAGATACTTTAAAACAACTATTAGCTCGAACAATAAATAAAAAATTAGGTTTTATAATATTTAAAACGAAAGATAATGAAAGATATTCGCAACTACAGGAAATATTTAATAAATGGAATTTAAGTTCCCATAATTTAAATATTTATTACTTAGAGGCTAGAAATTTTAATAAAGAAGTGAAGAACGTAGTATCCAGATTATTTTGGAGTAATATTAAACTTAATGAACATCTCTCGGAGATCATGACTTTTGATGGGTTATTTAACAGATATAGTCAAATGGAATATCAACAACTTCTTAAAAAATTAGAGAGTGAAGAACAAGGTCTATTTAAATTCTCAACTAATAAGAATCAAGGAAAAAAATCAAAAACACACTTCAGGATAAAAATATTTCTTTTGAAAATTTTTGCAGAAAGACTGAAACTTACTTTAGATCGAGAAAATATCAAGGAGAATATTAGAACTGAACATATATTCAAAGTTAATAATGAGGTTATTAATAAAACTAAACATAAATTCAAAAATATAACCGCAGATGTTTATATTAAAAACATAGATAAAGTTTATGAAGTTGAAACGCTATTCGGTACTGGTAGAGACGGAAATGAACCAATGGATAAAGTTGTACATACAATTGAAAAATATGCTAAGATTAAAGAAATTAAAAGCATAAAAATTATTCTTGAAAACTTTACATTGATTAGACATATCAAGGATCTCTTAGATGTTAAACTACATCTAAAAACTTGGAGAGAAAAATATGGAAAAAGTTTTGAGTTTTACGCCTTAGATCTCGAAAAAAATTCTCTTCGTTCTTTTACTGATATGATTAATGAAATAAAAACCATACAAAATAAGTTTTAAATTATGGTTGACATAATTTCGAAAATAATTCCAGAATTAAATAAAAGACTTAATAGTAAAAGGATCAAGAAACATCTTTCATATCTCATTGAAAATCGCTTTACAAATGAAAAGATGTTACAATTAGAAATATTGAATACTATTTCAAACATGCCAGAAGTCAAAGATTATATGCCAGAGATGCCATATAATTATAAAGATACTATAAAGTGCGATATATGGTGTAGCTTAAAGGATGGGAAAGAATATTGGATTGAAGTTAAGATGCGCCCTACTAATTATCACAAAAAAGAACTTCATGGAAAAGCAATTAAAAAGGGAATTGATGGTGTTATAAAAGATATAAACCGATTAAAAAAAGCAAAGGGTAATAAATTTATGATATTTGCATTTTATCCCATTTATCAAAATAGTGATAAATTCTTTGAAAAACATTTACACAAAATCCCGAATGATATCGAAAAACCAGAAATACAATTGGAAATTGGAGAAGCATTCTTTAATTTATATCTTTTTGAAGTTATTTAGAGTTAATTGATTATTATTTTACACTTTTAATTTACTTAAGATATAATCGAGAAAAAATGTATTTCCTGGCTCGAGTTCTTCCTTTAACTCCTTTGCTACTGAATATCTAAACGCCTATACTTCCACATTTTTAACTGATTCTTTTACTTTCTTTACAACGGTTATAGAATCGCTATCTTCAAATATTTCGGATTAAATAATATTAAAATAAAATATTCCAGCTATTTTCCTTATCTATTAATGTTAAACGAATATTAACACAATATTTATCTTTAAATTCTCTAATTTCTGGAAAAAATTCGTTCCTATCATCAAAAATATTGAAATTAATTTTTTCCTTAGAACTTTCATTAAACCGCTTATTTTTGATAGTATTTTTAATAATATCTTTTATCTTTTTTGCCTTCCAGGTAAAATATTTTTTAATTTTGTGTGATTTTCCTTCAGGATAATATATGGTTTGAAACGGTTTTATATTGGCTAAGGACTGTAATTGATTTTCTGTTAGTGTGCCAAATTCACTCTTTTTCCTTCCAGTTATAAAAAAGACTAATTCAGCTTGGATACAGTATTTTTCAAAAAATTTAATAAAAGCAGGATATGAATTTACTTTATTTCCATTCTTGAGAACTTCTTTGACAATAATTTTTCTGGATTCATTACTATTAAAATTTGAGAAGATTGGAGGCATTACACATCCATCAATGTCAAAAATATAAATTTCTCTCATCAAAACATCAACAACTAAATAGCAGTGTTAATCTTTATTAAATTTCATAGAGTGCCAGAATTTTGATTTAAGATAATTTCTATAATTATTGCATTCCTTTAATTTAGAATTATTAAGCCGATGAGATATTATAGTTTGCTTGAATTTAAAATTCAATTGACTGATTTTTGTTTGGTAGAATTACTTGGATATCAGAACTCTGGAATAACTTTCTGAAAAATTCAGGATGCTCTGTATGAATTGGAATTAGATATTTAGGCTTAACTTCTTCAATAAAATTAATAATATCATGGGGTGTCGCATGACCCGAAGCATGAACCCGATAAGAAGGAATTCCATAAGGCTCGAGTTGCTTTCGAATAGTATTTGTATTATCAAAAAATTCCTCAGAATAGGGATCAATACTCGAAGAAATAAATAAGCCCCTTTTAGCAAAATCTAAAATCCTCTTTAATCCCTCATGTAAGCGAGTTATATAGACAAGAAATTTACCCTCCAAACTCTTTAACTCACGATAATTGAGAAATCTATCTCCTTTATTACGTCTATACATAACTTGCCTAACTCTTTCCTGCCATTTGTAATTTGCAGACCCTCTCTTTAAAATATAAATATGATCATCATTAAGAATATTCGGGTCTCGCATTGTTTCATGGATCGCTTTTTTATTCAAGAGATAATAAAAATACGCAATCTTTTCCGTTATGATATACTTCCAACCATATTTTTTTGCTATATGTGAAAACGTCCTGAACCTATCCCAGTCAATTCTATCATATTTCACTAAAATAAAATCAAAAGGATTGTTCATGAATATCTTTTCTAAATTTTCCTCAACGCGTTGTTCCGATTCAACAATACCCTTAGAAATTTTGGTGCCTTCACATATTAAAACTTTCACGCCCTCTGAAATTAATTTCTTTTGCTCTCCATCTAGGTCATAGTTCGTTAAAACAGTATTATGTACTTTAATTTCCTGTAAAAATTCCTCTGTCATGTTCGATAAAGGACCGTGCCTTCGAAAATCTCCGGTATACACTAAGGGTCCCGCTGAAGTATAGATAATAAATCCATAAGCCGCCGGAACTGAATGATCTACATGAAATGGAGTGATTTTCATACCATTGATGTCTAAAAGATCCCCAGTTCGAAATGTGTGCCAATTTAGATTATTAAAATTATTAGCAATTGTAGGCCTTTCGGATTTACAAAATGCTCGAATAATTCTTTTCGTAACAACCCCTGTGTAGATAGGAATGGTCCGATTGACAAAAGATAAACCAAAATAATGGTCCTTATGTGGATGAGAGATTAAAATTCCGTCTAAATTTGAAGGATTGGATCCTTCGATTTTTTCAGAATTTAATTTATTTAGGTATAAATTATTAATTGGAATATCATCCTCATGAGGCAATAAATTAGCTTGAATAATTTCTTCAATAGATGAAGGATGCTGATTATGTTCATATTTATTATAATAATTTTTGATCTTTATTCCAAAATCTATGAATAATTTGACACCATAACTGAAATCCTCTAATAAAACAACATTACCACCAACTTCATTAACTCCACCCAAAAGAGTAATTGTAATGGTTTTATTTTTTTTTTCCATTTGAAACCCTCTTAACATATAAAATAAAAGTTAACTTATTAATTGAGTTATAAAATTAATTTATCATTTAATTCTGCTCTCATTAGATTAACCCCTTTAGGAATAATCTTCTTGAACTCTTCTGGATATTCTGTATGGATTGGAATTAAATTCTCTGGATTTATTATTTCAATAGCCTTTTTAATATCATCTGGGAAACAATGACCACTTGTATGAGCATATTTTAATTTCAAATTACATAATTCTAACCATTTTATTAATCGATTAAATGAAAATTCCATCTCCTCTGTAAAAGGTTCAGCTTTTCCATAAATATATGTTCCTGAAAAAGGTTCTTGATAGTTTTTACAATGTAAAAGTAATAAAGGGCCATTAGAAGTATAAATAATATATTCATTTGGATTGCTCAGAATTTCTTTTCTCATTGCAGGACCCCAGATAAATTGATCCTCCGAAAAATTATTATCATTCAGCATTTCTCTTTCATGATTTCTCCTTCCAGTCTTAAATCTCTCTAAGAAAAAATCAGGGCAATCTTTGGTTAATTCTTTACAGATATTTGTGCTTGAACTTAATTTTGATCGGCTTAATAAAATTTTAAAATCGTCGATTTTAGGTAAGTCTTCTAATAAATTCTCAGTTTCATTGAAATATAACAATAAAAATGCTTTTTTGGAATCAATTAAGAGTTGTCTTCCTGTTTTTTTTGCAACATTACATAATATTTTGACTCTCTCTAAATCTGCTTGAGAAGCATCATATATAACCAAATTTTCCTCTGATTCGATTATTTCAATACATTTATTTTTAACCTCTTTTTCCGAATTTAATACTTTCTCCTCAACAATTCTTTCCTCTTCATTTTTTTCTAATCCCAATCGAGTTCCCTCGCATAATAAATAATCAATATCTTCTTTTTCCACTAATTTTAAAAATTCTTCTGTAAGAAATCCTTTATTACCATGTAATCTAAAATCCCCGGTATAAACAATATTAGTTTTTCCTTCAACATAATAAGCAGAAGCTCCCAAAATTGAGTGATCCACATCATATCTTTTAACTTTAAAATCTCCAATCTCTATTTCTGAGTTTTTAGGTATATCTTTATAAAGTAAATGCCCAATTTTTTCATTAAATTTGTTCCTACCAGTTCTATAATAAAGTTCAATAATTTTCTTTGAAACCGCAGATAAGTAAATAGGAATATCCCCTCTAATTAAACCTAAATAACCGTAATGATCCATATGAGCATGCGATAATAATATAGCATCAATTTGCCTTTCTTCAGGGTTCTTAATTATGGAAATTGGCCCAGTATTATCATATTTAGCATTATAATTATAATATCTATATAGACCATTTAGCTCCGGAATAAGTCTTGTCTTTAATAAATCATCAAGATTCCACGGTTGTAATAGAGGAAATTCAAAAAATTCATTTACCCTTTTATAAGAAATACCAAAATCTAAAAATATACTTGTGTCTTTTTCTTGAAGTAATATTTTATTTCCACCAATTTCATTCACACCCCCATAAAAAGTTAATTCCATAAAACATCAACCAATTTATAAGATTAAAATTCAAAAATATATAAGAACTGAATTTCTTGCTTTTTATTTTATTGATAATTTAGATTTACATTATAAATATAGAATCGCTTATTTTTAACACTTAATATTTAATTAACTTGTAAGATTGAAGATCTTAGAATATAAAAAAACGAGTTTAGAGAATTTTTTTTCCATTTAAATCAAAAATTTAAAGATCTTTAATACATCCTTTCCAATCTCGGTTAAAAATACTTTTTTGTTTCTTTTATCATCTGAGATTTTTATATATTTTAATTTTCTAACTAACGGTTCTAGAAAATTACGTGTTTTCATATAGAGAGCTGATTTTAAACTACTTGGCTCTTCATGCTTGCTATCTAATTCAATATATCTTTCTGCTTCCAAATCATAGATTAAATTTTTCAAATATATAAATTTCTCTTTTGTTTTGTCGTAAATTTTATCCTGATATTTATTCTTTATAAGATTCTTTATAAATTTTAAAGTTTTAATATAAATCTCTTTTGGTTTTTCTATTGGAAAGGTTATTGGATTAAATATAAAAAATTCTCCTTTATGTCGGGGGCCTTCTCCATGTGGATCATATTCAGAGGAATGAACATAATATAACTCACAATCCCATAATTTTGATGCTTCTGTAGATGCTATGGATGCCATTTTTGAACCGGTGCTCACATTTATAAAAATTTTACAGTTTGGATTTTCCTCTCTTTCAGATTTAATTATTTTAGATAATTCCTGAATAATTTCGACATAATCTGTATAATCAACTTCCTTTGTAATGATTTCTAATAATGGGATTTCTTTCTTAAGTAATTTTGTATTTTTCTCATAAAAATGCATATTAATATCTTTCTGCTGCGTCCTTTTAATAAAAGCAGTGAATAAATATAATTTATTTGGAGGATTATCTATTATAGGCTTAGTAATCCTCTCCTCTTCTTCACAATTAAATACAATATGAATCTGTGGTGAAAACATTTTTTCTTTAGATTTATAATTATTAAGCATATTAAGCTTATTAAGTTAATAAACTTTATTATTTTAATTTTCTATTACTTTATTTGGAGTTGAATATTTTGAGTGAATTAAAAATTTCTTTTCTTTAAAATAAATCAAAAATGAAGGATTATAATGTCATGGGAGGAGTTTGAATCAGAGAGAGAAGCACGCAATTATAATTCAGAACTTTATAAAAAATATATAATAAGGTATTATCAAACGCAGGGATTTCATTTAACTAAAAACTCTTTATATGAAGGCACTTTATCTGATATAGTAATGGAAAAAAACAATGAAAGCTTATGGATTGAAGCAAAAAATACCCAAGTCTCTATATTTGCAAAATCTGATAAACTTAGAAGTGAGATATTTGATTATTTTTATAATTGGTTAATCCTAAGACCTGAAAGAAGATTTAAATTTGTTATATTTGCTAACAAATTCTCTAGAAAAAATGATACTAAAAAAATTTTAACTGCTGAAGCAGAAAAAGTAGAAATTTTGAATTGGTTCAATGACCAAGAAGAGTTAAATTTTAAAAAAAAGAAATTGAAGAAATTTGAATCCGCTAATGAATCAGAAATAATAGAATTTTTTAAGAACACCGATGTAAAAGTATGTTCTTTGTTTGGTCTACTCGAAAGAGTGAAAGATAGAGAAGATATTGTAAGAAAGAATCTGAATTCACAACATAAAAGATTGTTAAGAGAAATTAAAAATCGTAGAGATCTAATAAGAGAAAAAGACAAACTTGTCTTAAATTTTATGGAATTACGATATCCACAAATATTTTGGCAAGCTCAATCAAAATTTAAACTTAAAAAGACGATCATTGACAAGGTTAGATCTGAAGATAATCAAAGATTTCCTGAATTTGTTGTTCCTAGATTCGAAGCACCCGAACAAGTTGTAAGGTCATTTGAGAAGAATTTGAATGTTTTTAGACCGTATATTGTAGGTCCAATATATGATCGAGAGACGGATAGATTAGATATTCAGAGGAAAAGAGAATTACTTTATACGTCAATGCGAAGATACTTATGGTGCAAAGGTTTAAGGAGATGGGAAAGTGATTTTTTCTTTGCTTATGATGATCCTATTAATGAAAAACCAAAAAACAATGTAGAATCAATTAAAATTAATTTACCAAATAGAAAAATTCAAACAGTGACAAAACCTATTTATAAACCCGATGGAACGCTATATTATGTTGAGCATAAATCCATTTTCATTCGATTAGATGAATATGATGGTAAAATGGGATTATTTATTTGGCCTGGATTTGTTTTTACTAATAATGGTGTTAATGCCATAACAGGAGACTTCTCGAGTAATCTTCATAAAAAGTACTTAAATCCTAAATGGAATAGGAATCCAAGTTGGAGACTTAGGTTAGAATTTTGGAGTGATTTCTTAACCAGTGATTATTTTACTCGAGAAAAAGATCCTTGGTTTGATGAATTTAAAATTATAACTTTAATGGAACATACAGTAAATTGGAGTTCTAAAACAATTGGAGTTAATGATACCAGAATAGATAAATTCTTTAATTAAAAGAGGAGAAATAAAAATGAGATCGTTTTTAGTACCAGAACCGGATTTAATTTTCAGAGATAAAACCACCTGTGCCGATCCAAGAGTAGGGTTATTAAATTATAAACCTAATGGATTGGAAAAGGAAAATTTAAAAATTCCAATAGGTATAATTGGTTCAAAAAAATCGATTAATGCTGCTAATGATTTTCTTTCTTTATTGCAATATTCAATTGAAGGAGTTACGTTTCCTAATTCTAATGTTAGAAGTGTAGATTTTCCAGGATTATATCAAGATGGTCCTTTAGGATTTTATTTCGAAAGAGATGATAATTATTGTCAAGAAATAGCTCACCAAGACATAGATAAAATTGTTAGTATTACAAATCGTAAAGAAAGAATTATTGAATTTTCGAACCAGATTGAGCAGATATTAAAAGATCTAAGTGGACAAAATCCACCAACTCCAGTTGTAATTATTGCACTTCCCAAAAAGATATTGAAAGTTTGTAGAGATCCTTTCATAAAAGATGACAAAATTAGACTGAGTACTCGAAATTTTAGTGATCTAAAGAGAATTGCTTATATGGATGAAAAAGATCGTCCTATATTTTATGATTTCCATAACTATATTAAAGTTTTAGGATATGAGTTAAAAATCCCAACGCAAATAATGCTACCTGAAAGTCTACTGTTAAAAGGAGGAAATCTGGAAGATCCCGCCTCAGTTGCTTGGAATTATGCAGTGGCACAATATTATAAATTTTCGGGTATCCCCTGGAAATTAGCTGATTTAAATCCCGAGACTGTTCATGTTGGAATTTCTTTTTACTATGATATTAATAAAAGGGACAGTGTAGTTATCAAAGCAGCGATAGCTCAAATTTATATGAGAACAGGTGATTCTCAGATCGCCAGAGGATTAGAGTTAATGGTTGAACATGAAGAAGATATAAAAAGAACTAATCTTACGGAAGATCAAGCTGAAGATATTTTATTACAAGCAATTGGCTTATATAGAAGACAACATAGTAATGATAATCCAAATCTAATTGTGGTACATAAAAAATCAGAATATACTAAAGAAGAAAACGAGGGATTTTTAAAAGCAGCTCAAAATATTGAAGTCCAAGATTATATTTACATTAAGGAAAATTGTCATTTCAATGCAATTACCTCAACGGATTACCCGATAGCTCGTGGTTCTGTATTTGAGAGGAATTCTAACAAAAAAAAGGTTTTTAATCTTTATACTACAGGTTATATTCCTTGTCTTGATACATATCCGGGAAGTATGATCCCCAAACCAATTGAAGTGATTGTAGAGAAAAGTGATAGTAATACTGAAACACTCGCACGAGATATTATAAATTTGACAAAACTGGATTGGAATAGCACAGATTTTTGTAAAAGACTACCAGTAACCATCTCAATATCAAAAAAAGTAGGAAAAATTATGGGAGAATTAAAAGGGAGAGACATTACACCTCCAACTGCTTATAGTAATTATATGTAAAAAAAAGGTAATTAAAGTTTAAGGAATAACATTAGTGATTTCGAAATTTTTGAAAACTATTACTTAGTTAAAGAACATGAATATGAAGAACTCAAGGATAAAATATTATATAATATTTTCAAATTTTTCCAAAATTTCCTCAATTATTTCAATAGTTTTTATTATTTCCCATGATTTTACCTTAGTAAAGAAACGATTATGTGCAACACTGTTTCTTAATTCCAAAATTTCTCTCTTTAACCTTTTTTTTGATCCATTTGACATATATCCCAATTCATTTAATATTATAGATACTAAATCCTTTTTAAAAACAATATTTAACTTATCTGTTAGTTGAAGACAATATAACAATTCGATCTCCTCCTCTCTCTTTACTAATCCTTTAAAAATCTTCTCAGGATTCCTTAAACGCCGCTTCTTAATCTCACTTTTCCAAGAATCATTTGGATAAAAAAACTTTATCAATTCATTACAGAACATTTCAAGAATAGAAATTAATCCAAATAAAAGCACAAGAACAGGAGGTTTTTGTAAGTCTGACCTTGTGACAATTTTATTTATTTCTCCATTTTCCAATATCACAAATCTTTTTTTATCCCGTATTTTATATAGGACATCGATTAACGGAGTATT
>JAUWHL010000116.1 GCA_030605895.1 Promethearchaeota archaeon
AATTAAACCAGATTGTGGTTTCTTGCCGCTTAAAGTTTTCGGAGAAGAAGATGGATATCAAATCGCAATTAGAAAAGTGAAGAATATGGTTCTTGCCTTGAATGCAATTAAAAAATAGAGGTAATAAATAAGTTTAATAAAAGTACTAATACAGAAAAAAAAAGAGAAAAAAAAAATGAAGATCTAATTGATACTCAATTCTTACCATTAGGAAACAAATTCTTACGGGATATATGTTTGAACTAACAGAGTGCTCTCATCAATCGCATTATTTATAAAGTTTCCACGAATACTAATGCTTATATTATGATTCCCCGGTGAAATTGTATCTGTAGCCATTTGAAGTATAAATGACCCACTTGAAGCTGCATTATTGCTAGAAAATATAGCATCTGGATATTCGGGACTACTTACTTCTATACCATCAAGGATAAAATTGATTATAACTGAAGACAGTGAACCAGAGATTACAGAAGCATGTGTTTTTAAAAAAAAATACACGGATTCTCCTGATTTTACTGTAAAATTAATTGTAATGTCATCAATAGGAATATCTGTATAAATCGGTTGAGTGAAATGGGGCCAAGAATCATATATAAACCAAGTTTTTTGAATACCGCTAGTTTGTACTTGAGGGAAAAGCAGAGAATATATCCCTAATCCTAATCCTGAAAATCCAATAAGAAGAGCCAAAACTGCCAATCCTTTTCCTTTTGCCATGAGAAGATTCCTCTTTAAATAGGTTTTATTTAATAATTATTTATTTTGGATTAAAATATCATCTGTTTGTTATATATTTAAATCTGTTGTTAATATCTCAACATTTTCCAAATCAGATTTAGTAATAAAAATAAAGAAAGTGAACAACATGATTCTAGCTTTAAATGAATTGAAATAATTATTATTCTATTTAAAGCTTATTTAGATTAATTGTAAAAAGAAAAAGTTACACAAGAAAGAATTATCCTTCCAATTCTTTTCTTAATTTGTCAATTTCGTCTTTTAATTTATCTTTTGATTTAACTTCAGCTTCCTCTTCAAATTCATCGAATTCTGGGATGTAGGCTAGTTCATCAGAAGGAATTTCAGGCATTGTTCCTCCTTGATCAAGTAGCATTTCGGTTTCAAGCTGATTCAATTCATCTGTAACATCAATAGCAAGATCAATTTCTGGATCTCCTCCTAAAATCTCTGCGGCTTCCTCGATTTCAGAAACATATGCTTCAGAATCCTCGGCGATTTCGGCAACTTTAACAGGAGATGCTTTTGTGGCAATATATTCAAGTTCATCCCTAATTCCACCCATTACATCTCCAGTTTGAGAGATAAGCGTTCCTTCTTCTATCGCTTGAATTTGTCTTTCTATCTTTAATCTTATATTATTAGATCGGTCAACTTTTGCTTGATATGATTTATATTGTACTAGATAACTCTTTGCACGTCCTTTTTCGCCTCGCTTTAAAGCGATTTTTGCATTTTTTCGGCTTATCTCAGCGCGTCGGTTGTAATTTTTATTCATCATATTTAATTTGTGGATATGACCTTTTGCTTTTGCTACTAAATTTATTTTTTCTTTACTTTTACGAGGAAAGAGTTTCTTTTTTAGACCCATTTTAAGATTACTCCTTTTAGAGGTTTAAATTAATTCTATCTAATTTATGAATTATAAGATTTTTCTAACTTAAAAATTTAATATTAGTGTATATAATATAATAAAATAATTCACTTCAAAAAAGTTTTGTAGACCAATAAATATGAAAAAAGTGATATTGAACTTCGAATCTAGAATTAGCAATTTCAAGGAATTAGTTCAAGAAGCTTTTAATAAAAATATTTTAAATTTTTTAGTTTCTCAAGAGACTTTTAAAGAGTTTGAAAAAATTGAAAGGGTAGTGCTTTATTCAAGAGACCTTAATATCCCTTCCACATATTTAGTTTATGATGATAAAACGCTATTTAAAGAAAATTTGGCCAATGAAAAGTTTGCTCATCAAAATTCAGGATTTTTCATTGAACTAAAAACTAAAGCAGATGAAAGAGAAATAATCGAACTTTCGAAAACTGGATTTATAGATTTTATAATTATTTCTGCTAAAGATTGGAAGGTAATACCATTTGAAAATCTAATAGCAGAATTGCATTCAAATGATACAGATTTAATTGCTGTAGTTGATTCAATAAAAGAAGCTGAATTGATGCTGAAAACTCTAGAAATTGGGGTAGATGGTGTACTTATAACACCTAAAACCGTAAATGAAATTAATGAACTTAAAAATTTAATTCATGATACTTTTCAAATTGATCTTATTAAAGCAAAAGTGGTGAACATTGAGAATATTTCTGAGGCAGAAAGAGTATGTGTTGATGCTTCATCACTTTTTAATATTGGTGAAGGACTTCTTGTAGGATCAACGGCAGCGGGGTTCTGTTTGATTCATTCTGAAACATTTGAAACAGAATTTGTGGCATCTAGACCATTTCGTGTCAATGCTGGTGATGTATCTTCATATATATTGGTACCCGATGATGATCCTAAAAAAGTATATAGAACTAATTATTTAAGCGAATTGAAGGGTGGTAAAAAAGTATTAGCCGTTTCTTATAAAGGAGAGGCGCGAGTTGTTTCAGTTGGACGAGTAAAAATTGAAACTCGTCCTATGATTCGATTTGAATTAGAAGCGTTGAAGGGAAGTAAGAAAATACAAATTAGCTGTATGTGTCAAAATGCAGAAACAATACGGTTGGTTGATGCTAATGGGAAACCTAAATCTGTGGTCGATATAAAAGTTGGTGATGAGGTATTAATCCATATTGGTCCTGGAGCTACCCATTTTGGTACTGCAATAAAAGAAATTATTATAGAAAAATAAAAATTTTATAAAAATATGCAGTTTATTAATTACATGGAATCCAGTAACAAACTGTAATCAAATTTAAAATTATTTGATTAAGAAGAATTGAAAATGTTATTACTTTCTACAGAAGGATGGTTTGAAGGAATTTTTACAGTTGGGATTTTAATTGTTGGCTTGTTTTCAGGATTATTTTTCATATATAAATCAAGAAAAACTAAAGCTAAACTTCTTTTGTTTATGGGTTTCTTAATATTTACAGCAAGTTTAACTTACCTAGGTGTTTCCTTAGATTTTTTCACTATTCTCTTGACAGGTAAGAATATCGACAATACTAATGGATTTCAAGCCTTATTAACTTATATGTGGACTCCACCTATTGTTATTTTAGCAATATATATTGGAACTGAGATGATAATAAAAAAAAAAAAATTATTTATCTTGTCAATCTTTTGCATTTTAGGTTTAATTTATGAGATAATTATTTTTTTAAATCCATTCAGTTCTCTTATTTCTATCACCGATGCAGTTTCTGGAGAAGCACTAATTCATACTAATATCATTTTTGGAACTCCCTTGTTTTTTATCGTGGGATTTTTTATGATTTCAATTATTATTATTGTAGACTTAGGTTTATTTTTAAGAGGTATTAAATCAGAGGGAATAATTAGAAAAAAGTATCTTATGCTTTCCTTAGGTTTTTTTACGTATCAAATAATAACTAGTTTTGATGCTTTTTCTTACCCTGGAGTTTTTTTAATAATCATTAGAGGGAGTATTTTTGTTTGTTTTCTAATATGGTATTTAGCCTTAAAGGAAGAACTCATTATACCTAAGAAAAAACTTCCGAAAAAGGAAGTAAAAGTTGAAGGATCATTATTTTTATTATCTGAAATAAAGCCTGGCGAAATAACAGAAGATGAAGTAACTTTTTTCCGGGAACAAAAAATTTGTTTAGTTTGTAAAGGTGAAGTTAAAGGATTTAATTATATCTGCTCTAAATGTGATGCTTTATATTGTGAAAATTGTGCTAGAACGTTAACTAATATTGAAAATGCATGTTGGGTTTGTAATACACCCTTTGATAAAACAAAACCTTCAAAACCTTTTACTAAGAATGGAGAAGATATAGAAATTAAAAAACCAAATAACATTAAAAAATAAAGTATCGCTATAATATCATAGAAATTATGTAAATCTTATAATTATATTTTTTATATAATTATATTAAACCTTAAATTATAATTAGAAATAACCAGATGTGATTGATGTGACGACTTATTGGGCACCTTTATTACATGCTTATCAACCGCCTACTCAAGATTTTAAAGTTTTAAAAAATATCGATAAAGAATGTTATAAGCCAATATTTTCTCTTCTGGAGAGATACGATGATATTCAATTTACTTTGAATATCAATGGTGTTCTTATTGAGTTGTTTTATGAATATGGTTTCGGAGATACAATGGATTTAATAAAGAATTTAGTGTCTGAGAGTAAAATTGAAATAGTTGGGACGGCAAAATTTCATCCAATCCTTCCCTTAATCCCTCAAAAAGAAGTTCAACATCAAATTCAGATGAATGAAGAATTAAACAGGAGAGAATTTGGTCGGTGGGAAAGAAAGGGCTTTTTTCCACCAGAAATGGCTATCTCAGGAAGTGTAGCTAAATTTATACATCATTTAGGATACAAATGGGTAATTTTAAGCGGTATTGCATGTCCTGAAGAGTGGGTATATGATAAAATCTATCTATCTCCTAATGGGCTTCAATTATTTTTTAGAGATGATATCTTGAGTAATAAAATTGCCTTTAAAAATATAACAACAAAAGAATTTGTAAAAGCTTTACTAAAGATGTATAAGAATGAGAAAGAAATTAAAAAAAATGACACTTACATCATTTCTGCATTAGATATTGAGACATTTGGTCATCATATCAGAAATTATGAAAAAACTTTTCTAAAGAAGGTGTTAGACCTCATTTACGAGGAAGAAACAATTAAAACAATTTTTATTTCAGATCTAGACCAACATTTTCCAATTGCAAAGAAAAAAGTTATTCCAAGAGAATCAAGCTGGAGTACAACTTATGAAGATCTTAAAGCCAATATTCCATATCCTCTTTGGGATCATCCAGATAATAGTGTCCATAAGTATTATTGGAAACTAATGAAGAGTTTGAATAATCTAATGAATCTATCAGATAATCTAGATTTAACATTAGATTGGGAAATAACTAATTACTACAATACTGCTAGGTTTTTCTATAATCGTGGTATTTATTCTTGCCCTGTATGGTGGTCTAATCCTCTCAATGGAACTTGGTCTCCAAATTTAATTTATAAAGGGGTTGAACTTCTAATAAGAGCCGCATTAAATGCTCAAATGGCCTTAGTATATGCTGGTAAGTCAGATTTGGGGGAAAGTTATTTTGATTCGATTTCTTACTATCACGGTCTTTTGCTTATGGAATTAAATAACATTACAAAACAGAATTTAAAAAGATTTAATGAGATTAAGTCCACGTGAATATTATCAATTTTCTCTCAATACTTAATTAGGTAATTTATTTTTTTAATATTTCTTTTAGCATAAAAGATTCTATTGACAATGATATCCAATTAATTGAATAAAACGTAAGCAAAAATTATATAATTTCTAGTTTATATAATTTACAAAATAAGAATATGAAAAAGAATTGCACCTAAAATCAGAATAATGTCAAAAAACAATGAAAAGAAGAATAAGTACTGTGTTTACTGTGGAGCTGAAGTGGCAGAAAATAAGATTTATTGTCCAAATTGTGGAAAGTTAATGATTAAGATTGAGTCGATCAAAGAAGTTCAGAAGGCAACAAAATTTCAAAAACTAGAAATTTCAAGAAAATGTCCCGGATGTGGATCTATAATAACATCTACCATTCTAGATCAATGTCCCATATGTGATACACCATTAGAGAAAATCTCTGATGTCAAAAAAGCAGTAATTCAGAAGAAACCAGGGTTTATTTTTATGGATAAAAAACTTGTACCTGAACAAAAATTCTTGTTAAAAAAAGACACCTGGAATCTAAAAGAAGGTATTAACGTTTTTGGAACCTGTATCTATATATTAGTAATTGTCTTCTTTTTGTTATATACCTTTCTTTCATTTCAAGGAGATGGAACTACTGACGACATTAGTGTTCAACAAATCCTATTAAGCCAAATACCTGAATTATTATTCGGTGTGTATCCAATTTGGTATATATATAATAAAAAGCATAGTTTTAACAAATTAGGATTTAATCCAGATTCTAAAAAAATTCTTATAGCTACACTTATCGGAGCTTTAGGTACTATAGTACTATTGCTGATTAATTATTTATCTGATTCTCTTATATACTTCCTTTCAGATGTAGGTTTAGATTTTTTTGATATTAAAGGAAGTATTGAATCGCAAAATCAGATAATTAGAAATGCTGATCTATTATGGATAATTCTTCTAATTATAGCTTTATGTATAGGAACAGTTTCTTCAGAGATTGTATTTAGAGGGGTTTTACATAACACTTTGAAACAAAAATTTAGAAATAATTATTCTGTTATTCTTATAGTTGCTCTCATCTATTCACTCGTAATGCTATTGTTTACTTTTCCAATTGGAATGGGTTTTTTTCTGGCAAATTTATTATCGTTTATTGTGCTTGGGATCCTATATGAAATAAATGGAAATATATTTAATACTATAATAGCAAATATTACCTATACTATTTTTATTGTAATCCTTATCACTCTTTAATTTTGACCATACATTACCTCCTAAATATAAAATTTTAATAATAAGAAAAAATCAATAATCTCAATAGTTTTATTAATGCCACTAAATCTTTTTGATTTGGAGTAAATAATTTTGAGCAAAACTATTTATAGAAATAAGGGTTCAAAAGATAACATTGTTATTTCTATAGCTGGGGCACATGGTATTGGAAAAACAACAGTTTTCAATCTCTTCAAATCAAGAGTTAAAAATAATAATAAATTTAAATTTTTTCCAGAAAGATATAAAAAAAATCCACCATTTCCCTTTGGTTCTTCAAACAAGCAAATTAGTTTTAGAAGTGAGCTTCATTTTCTTCAACAATTGATTAGACGTAACCAAAATATTACAAATTTTGATAATAAATATAATGGCAGGATAATCATTTTAGATAGAACTCCTCTATGTGTTTTAATATATTCTAAGAGTCTTAAACTAAAGGAAAAAGACTTTAATCTTATTTTAGACACTTACAATTCTATTCAATGGAAAGAAGATTATACTTTTTACTTATATGCAAATCCAAGTACAATCATGAAACGTATAATCCAAAGAGGTTCGTTAGAAAAAATTAGAAAGGATTGGAATGAAGAAGATAAAGATTATTTATTAACTATTCTATCGTATTATAAACAATTTCTTTCAACTAAAGAGGGTGTTTTTATGATCGATACAGATAATATAACTCCAAATCATGTTATAAATGAAATGAAGAAATTAATAACACAGGTATCAGGATATTCCTTCGAGAAGGCGGAAAAATCTATTTCAACCCAAATGAACATAAAGAAATTTTTAAAATAATGTGATGATAAAATATATTAAAATAGACTTTCTATTTATACTTAAATCTAAGTTAAAAAAATCTTGTTCAATCCTTTATTATACCAAGTAGGAAAAGTAAATGTCAGCAATTGCAGAAGATATCCGTAAAAAAATGATGAATGTTTTAAAAGAAGAAGAAGAAAACACTGATTTAGAAAATCTAGCAGTATTATCTCGAGTGGGAATGAAAGTTGCCAGCTCCACCTCTTCAGAATTGGATGCTGATGCGACTTCTGCTTCTAGTACGGCTTTAATAGATTTAGGGTTAAGATTAAACCAAGCAACGGTTCATGGCGCATTAACAGAAATCATCTTACATAATACATCAGGATATAGTATTTTGGTGGTAATTGATGATGAATATATAATTTTTGGAGGATTAAGAGCAATTTATCGCATAGGATATTATCTTGGCTACTTAAGAGAGGTGGCTAAAAAATTAAACAGATTAATTTCTGGTGATCAAGAAACAGAGATGATGCTCTCACTTGAAGAATCCGAAATTAAAAAGATTGAACAACAAAAAATGGAAGAAGAAACTAAAGGTATTGTAAAACCCTCCCTTGCACAAGACAAAGCTGCTTTAGATGATCTATTAGGATTTTTAGATGATTGGGAAAAAGAAGGTGAAGAATTTGAAGAACTTGAAGCTACAGCGGAAAGCAAGGTTGTATCAATTCCCAAGTCAATTGGATTAGGGATTGAAAAAGAAGTAAAGGAAGCTGTTGAATTTGAAACCCCTCATGTAGCTGAAAGCATAACTCCCGGATCTCAGTTTAAAGTTTATGATGATGAAGTTCCACCAATTCCTCTTGATGATTATACTCCAATGGAAATCGATGATGCCCCAGCTTCAGAGGAGCCTAAAGTCGTTTCCGAGGAACCTATTTCGATGGAAAAATTACCATCTCTCGATAAATTACCCTCATTTGAAGAATTAGCACCCCCTAATTTCGACTCAGAAATTTCTGCTTCTGAATATGATACAGAATTCGTATTAGAGGAAGAATCAGAAACTTTAGGCTCGGTTTTAAAAGATCTTGGATGGGATCAAGAGGAAGATTAAGATATTTTATCGTTTCACATTCTTTTTTTCAAT
>JAUWHL010000237.1 GCA_030605895.1 Promethearchaeota archaeon
TTTGAAATATTAGAAAGTCTTACAAAACCAGAAGAAATATATTCTGGATTATGTAAAAATTTTATAAGAAAAAGTAAAAATTATAAATTAGCAAAGAAATGTATTGAAGATTTTAAAAGATATCACCCAGATGTAATTTATTAAAAACAGAGTTCTTCCGAGGATATAGTAAACGGACCTGGCATAGAATTTTATTTCAAATCTAAAGTAGCAAAATCAAATTCTTGAAGTTTTAACGCGCAATCAATAATAAAATCTTTACAAAATTCTAATTGATCTTGAGAATACAGTTTCTCTTTTTTTTTTAAAAATGGTAAAGGTATATCAATTTTATAATTTCTAAAATCAGTTCTAATAAAGATAACATCAGGAGTCAATAGGGAAAATTTTATGAAGTCTCTTACGTTTATTCCATAAATTAAATATTTTAATTTATATTGAATGTTATTTATTGCATATGAAACATTATCAAGGTCGCTTCTAATAGCATCATCTTCACAATGAGGTATAAATTTCTCAAATCCAAATAATTGATATCTATATGCTTGTAATTTTTCTTCGAAGTCATATATTAAAACTTTAAAGGTTAAAGAGAAATATTCAAGAGCTCTTTTAATGTTATTTTGCTCATAGTAATTAACGGCATCTCTAAATAGGTCTTTAACATCAGAGTTATTAATTAAATCTATCAAGGAGATTTCCGAAAAATTAATTTCGAATACGATTGAGCAATTATCTGAAAAGAAATCACTCGTGTTTACCCTGAATGATTCTATATCGGATTCATTTAATAGAAGCCCATGATGTTTTAAATTTACTCGTGCTTTATTAAGACGATTCATTTGATTTTTTTGAGAAAGCTGTTGTCCCTGCAGTTTCTGATTTATAATCCCCCAGTATTCCATAAAATTAATATTAGTTTGAGTACTTGCGTTTAAATATTCAGTAGATAACTGAAGAAATAATTCTATTGAATCATGAAACATCAATATCGAAATTGAATCTTGAGGAGTTTTTTGTCTAGACTGTCTAATTCCAAGTTGATATAAATATTTGATAAAGGATAGTCTTTTTAAAATAACCTGACTAATACTCATTTTTTCAAATCATCTTTTCTATATAGTTAAGGAAAATAATGCAAAAATAATAAGGAAGTTCGATAATAAATATTTTTCGGAAATGCTGGTACCTTACTTCTGATCTATTTAATTTACAAGGCGAAAAAAATTTAATTATGCGTTTAATTCTGAAACCGAATAGCCCATATAAAGTCAAAAGTAGCTGTTTTTGTTGATTTTTCCTTTATATACGATTGATATGATTGATAGCTAAAAATTAAATCGAAGTGATAATATGATTGAACAACGAAATATATGTAGAAAATGCATTTTACCTGATGGATTTTTAGGTGTGAATCTAAATTCTGAGGGGATGTGTGATTTCTGTAGTGATCCTGACCATAAAAATATTAATTGGTCTCGAAGGGAAATTAGTAATGAGCGAAGGCAAGAAGCCCTTGCAAATTGGAATAGTGTGGTAGAGGAGATGCAGCAGAATCATGGAAAGGTACCCTATGATTGCATTTTAGGATATTCAGGTGGGAAGGATTCTACCGCTCTTTTGGACCATCTTGTAAATGATTTGGGATTGAATCCTCTAGCAGTAACTTCAGATACAGGATTTATGACAACTATCGCTAAGGATAACATGAAGGATACCTTAGCCCAAATAAATGTAGATCAGGTGCTAATTGAAGAGTGTATTCCCACCTTTACCAAGATATATAAATACCACTTTTTTAACCATAATTCAAATGAAATATTCTTGGCACGGTATATTTGTGACTTCTGTTCTGATTTAATCCATTCCATTGTGGTAAAAGAGGCAATTAGACGAGAAATTCCTAATGTTTTATTTGGATACTCTCCTGACCAGATCTTTCGATATTTCTATGAAATGCCCCAAGAAGAAGTTATAAAGGAATGGAAACCCGAAATTCTCGAAAGTCCTTTTTTCGATGATAGCGATAGTCGATGGTATTTAACTGACGAAGAAATTGAGAACGGAAATCTTCCACGAGTTTTACTTCCTTATCATGTAATTCCATATCGAGAGCAAGATATTATTGAACTTGTAGAGTCAAAAAATTATATCAAAAAAGGACACGCAGATCCACTCCTTACAAATTGTAATGTAGTTCATGCTGCCACTTTCTATGACTTTAATAGATATGGGGGAATCCTCTACGCATATCAATATGCTGAACTTGTACGCCAAAACCCTGAGTCGAGAAGAAAATGGCTTAGAACCCTGAAAATGTCTGCTCCTTTAATTCTTGAAAACACCTTTAAGCAAAGAGAGGTTAATGATTTTTTGGAACAAATTGGAGTATCACAGGAAGAAATGTTAGAGCATATCAAGGAGCAATTAGAAAAGGATCCTAAGAGACGCCAAATTGAAACAAATATTAATATGTTCAGGAAGAAACGAAGGAATAAAAAACCTATAGCGGTTCCTCAATAAACTTCTAATTATTTATAAAAAATTGGTAATTTCTATAAAGTCTCTATATTTTCCCAAAAAAGCGTGATTATCTGATACGGAAACAAAAAAATCATTAAAATATTAACAAAAATAAGTTAATATTAGAAAAAAAAATAATTTTAAAATAATTAAAGAATAATAGGTGATTAGAAAATGGCAAAAAAAAAAGCAGAAGGAAATCTTAAACTTGAATCCTTAAAAAAGCAATATAAAGAAGAAACTGGAAAAAACGCAATTCACTGCGGTAAATTAACTAAAGGATTCCAAGAATGGAAAATAAAGAAATAAAGTTAAATTTCTAATAAAGCGAAATGGTAATAATGAGTTTAGAGCAAAAATAGTTTTCTAATAAAGAAGGAAAAATCAAGAATTTCTTTTCAATAAGCTTAACTTCTAAGTTAACGAAAATTTAGGGCTCTCATCTCCCTTTAATTCTATTAAGTTATTACAATACCTGAGATGACTAGAATAAGTGAGAAAATAAAACGAGATAGATTAAATTTTATTCGCCATATACTAAGTAGGATTTGGAATTTTTTACTGAAGAAAAGACTGAGAATTCCCCCAAAATTCTTTTTGGGATGGAAGATGGATACTATTGAATTTGTTCAAGATGTCATCCTTCATGAGATCAATAAAAATGACGTAGAGCTTAAAAGTAGTGAAAATGGAGTGAAATATTGTAAAATTGAGACTGTTAAGTATAAGAATGATAATCTCGTTGAGAAACCTGGAATTGACATTAAAGCAATGATAAATGAAGATAATATTGAAAAGATTTCAGAAGAGAGAGGAATATCCACGGGCATCATTTATCAAAAGGGAAAAGACCTAATAATTGAATATAATAATATTATATCAAAAGAGGTTGGTCTATTTTTGTATCTAACTGAACTAAAAAGAAAGGCACCATTGTGTAAACATATTAAGATTGACGGAACTAGATGTCAAAATAAAGTACGACATCACTGTAAATATTGTTATCTCCACAGATAATATGCATAGATTTTCCACAATAATTATTAGGTCAGTAAATAGTTAGAAATAATGCAGGTTGACATCATCATATCCAGAATATCGTCTTTTTTTGTTACTTTCAAATAAGAATTATTTTTTCTTTTGCTAAAATTTTCATCTTTTATTCATGATATCCACATCTGTTCATAAAAATCCAAATCCAAGAGAACATTTTAGCATTGTAAAAGGATTCTATGTATCTGAAACTCCACGATCTGTTCTCATAAAACTTACAGATAGACAATCTTTCTGGTTTCCAAAAGTATTTGTATATCCCAATTTTACCCCACACACAGTCCCACTGCAAGATTTTAAAGTTGACGACAGATTATTAAAAAGGTTCAAATTAATCAACTTGTAATTTAAATCATAATATTTAAACAAAAAAGGTAAAAACAACCAAAGAGTTATTGATTAAGTATATAAAATAGTTTTACTTAATTCTCTCAGTATAATTTTAGGAGATACAAAATAATATGATAAGAGATATGGATTTTGAAGAGCTTTACCAATATCTTAACGATCTTTATAATGAATTAAAAGAATATTTTGATGATGATCAAATTAATGATTTGCTTGATATTAACACCAATATCGTTAGATTTGGAAACATACATGCATTTATGGAGAAAAATTTTAGTACTATGTTTTTATTTACTTCAATTAAATGTATTTTGAAATCTCTTATTATAATAAAAGAGACTTATAAGACAAATCCAGAGTATAATAAGTATTTAGATAAGATTTCTAAGCGTTGGCAAATCTGAGAGAGTCAATAAATTCCGAACTCCAATTAATTGATAGTATAGGTATTTGGTTAATTTCTTGTGATGGAAATAATATTCAACAGAATGATGTAAGTGATGCGTTTGAAGCAGTTATGTTTTGTTATTTATCAAATAATAATACTATTGTTGAAAACTGTATAAGTGATTCTACTATTTGTGGAATCGGTTTACGCGAAAGCAATTATAACAATGTTTCAAGGAATATTTTGACAGATAATGAAATTTGTATTGAAGAGATTTCATGCGTTGGAAATATTATTGGAGATAATATATGTAGAGAAAGGGGAGGAATTATTTCCGGTTTTAGTCTACCTTTATTGATCCTGTTTGTTTCATTGAGTACAAGTACTTTATTATTTGTAAAAATAAAAAGACGTAAACAGAAATAGTCAAAACAAATATTAATTAAAATTTTCTTTATTTTTTTAAAAAAAAATTTCTTTAACTTTAGACGAATAATTAATAATAACAATAGTATAATTCATCTCAATTTAGAAAATTTAGTGATGAGAAATCTTGCTGAAGAATTCTTACCTATTTATTAAAAAATTATTTTAACCTAAAAAAACATATTTTATTAACTAAGACAGAAAAATTTTGAATATTGAAATAAAATGATTTCTGATTTAAATCTAACAGCAGAATTTCAATTTCTTAGAGGTTTAATAGAACAAAATCGATTCTGTGAAGCAATTACTGGATGTTCATCTCTACTTGAAAAATTTCTCAGAAGAATATACAAAGATATTTCAGCTTCAATAACACCAGAAACAAGTAAGAAAATAAATGATTACCTAGTTAAAAAAAAAAAAATTATTAAAGATATGACATTTGGGGATTTAATTGGATTATTTCGAGAAGCAGGAATACTAAAAATTTATAGTAAGGAAATAAAAAGAGAATTTACTCATTTTAATGACAATAATTTAAATATTCTAAATAAAATTAGGAATAAATGTATTCATCGTGATTATAAAAGTTCTGTAAATGAGGGAAAAGTTATTTTCTATACTATTAAGATAATATTTGAAGAAATTGGTTTAATCAATACAAAAAGTAATAAGAAAGAAATAGTTGAAGAAATGATTGATTTAGCTAAACTCAATTCAGATGCCTATGAATTTGCATATTCAAATAATAAGGAGGAAGCTTTAAAAACAATTATAAAACTTATAAATCTTGCACCTACCCTAGGAGGTTATTGGGATACTTATGGCGAGATTTTAATGATTTTTAAGGATTATGAAAATGCCATCAATAAATTTAAAATTGCTCTTCAAATAGACCAAAAAGGGTATTATATTCATGAAACTTATATTAAAATGGGTAATTGTTATAAAGAACTTAATAATTATAAATTAGCTTTAGAAAATATAGTGAAAGGGAAAGAATTAGCAGAAGAAAGGGATGATAAGGAGTGGTCTGAAAAAGCTAAGGAATACCTCTCTGAAATTAAAAAAATAGAAATTAGTATTGATATTGAAAATTTAGATAAACTCAATTCAGATGCCTATGAATTTGCATATTCAAATAATAAGGAGGAAGCTTTAAAAACAATTATAAAACTTATAAATCTTGCCCCTACCCTAGGAGATTATTGGGATACTTATGGCGAGATTTTAATG
>JAUWHL010000093.1 GCA_030605895.1 Promethearchaeota archaeon
AATAGATTGAATAACAATGAGTACAACTAGAAAAAGATTAAAGCAAGGTTTAGTTCAAGTTTATTTTGGACGAGGAAAGGGAAAGACTACTGCTGCAATAGGGCAAGGAGTTCGCGCAATTGGTCACGGTTTTAAAGTATATATGGTTCAATTTATGAAAGGTAATTATAAATACGGTGAAATTGAAGCAATCAAAAATATACCTAACTTTGAATTAAAACAATTTGGTAGCCTCGACCTAATTGCTGAACCTGGAAAATTTGACTTGGAAGAGGGTCAGAAGGCTATAGATTATGCTAAAGAAATTATTATGAGTGATGATTATGATATTGTTATTCTTGATGAAGTTGGAGTTGCAATTTCGATGAACGTTATATCTGTTGAACCAGTATTGGAGATGATAAAAATTAAACCAGAAAAAGTTGAACTGATCTTGACAGGTGGACCAAAGATGCATCCTAAGATAAAGGAAGCAGCTGATTTGGTAACTGAAATGAGAATGATAAAACATTACTATTCCTCTCAAGGAATAACAGCGAGATATGGTATAGAATTTTAATATAAACCATCAAAAACAATCTCAAAAAAATGAATAAAAAAGAAAAGAAAACCACCTAATTCCTCACAAAATCAATATTTATTGAATACTCTTTCTAATCCTATAAAAACAATAAGCCAATGCATTACAAAATCTTAAAAATATGAAAGAACAGAAATAACTTTAAAACAACATTTTTTAGTGCAATCGTGAAATAATACCATCGAAATGATTATCGAAAGATATGAGTGCATCAGCATTGAATTTTTTATATAAAAATATTAAGGAAGCATCCACAAAACTTAATAACCATTTAGGAGCTGTATATTTTCTTAGTGTATCAAAAATTTCTTTATATTGTTCTTGTAGTAGTTGAACAATCTTAAAAAAATTATCATTACCCCAAATTAATTTAAAATATTCATCTAAATAATGAATATTTCCTTTATATCGTGAATTAGTCAAGGTAAAGATTTCATTTACTACTAAATTATTAGTAATAAAGGGTTTTTTATAATCTTCTTTAAGTTCTTTGAATAATTCAAGTGCTCTTTGGTGATTTTTGTCGTTTTTTGACTTTAAAGCAAATAGATAATTTGAATCAATTATTATTGTCATAGTTTAACCAACAAATATATTAATTCTTGTGTCATAACCCATAAATTAATTCGTCATCAGACTTCTCATGATACTCTAAAGGTGCCTTAATTGCATTTTTTTTAATTCTATTAATTAGTTCATCCGTGATTGGAGGATGATCAATATTCTCTGAGATAAAATCATCAAGTCGTTTATAAACAAATTCAATGCTCTTATCTAAAACATCCTGTTGAGAGATTTTTTTGCCTAATTTAAGAGTGATTTCTGCTTGTAATTTCTCTAATAGGCTTTTATTAGTTAATTTTACATTTGCCATATTTATAATTAGAACTTTCTACTTTTTATACTCTTCTACTTATTCATATTAAATGAAGAAATTTCAAAAAAATGCACTACAAAGCTTTTAAAAAAGAATTAGGACTGATAAAAAAACCAAAAAAACACACCACTTTCTTAGAGATTAATCTTTCTACTTTTATACAAACAGAACATTCTTGTTTAATTATAAATTTTCTACAATATTATACTCAACTCAAAATAGAATTTATTGGACATTTTAATGGTATTTAATAATCTAGGTAAAGCTAAGCGCCGGAATTTAATTACTTTAGCCATTACTAAATTTATTCATGGTTTTGGTACTGGTATGTTTACCATAGTATATCAACCATTTTTGTTAGATCTTACAAATTCAATAGTCTTAACAGGTTTGATTATTTCAATTGGATCAGTAATACAATTTTTACCAATGCCTATTGTAGGTAAAATCTCTGATAAATATAACCGTAAATATATACTCATTTCAAGTATCCCTCTCTACATCATGGGTCTCTTGTTTTTAATTTTAGCAAATTCATATAGTTTGTACTATGTTATTTTAGGAATAATACTCTACTTTTTGGGTTTTATAATTAATAATCTAAATACTCAGTTTTTAGTTTCTGAAAATAGCAATGAATCGAAAGGATTGATATTTGGATTTATGTTTTTTTCCTATTTCGGTGGAACTATTGCTGGAACTCTTTTTATAATTTTTAGCCAAATAGTCAATTCCAGATTTTATTTTATGTTTTATATTTTAATATTAATCGTTGAGGGGGTTTTGTTTACATTTTTCATTTCTACTCATACGAGAGATTCTCAAAATCAAAATTTACCAATTAACAAGTTTGAAAAAGAAAAGGAAAATTTGTGGTTAAAGGTTTTAAAAACAAAAAAATTGAGAGTTATCTTGATATTTTTTACTTTAGATATATTCGCTTATAGTATTGCTCTTTCAATTTATTCTGGTGGTTTATATGATTATTATAATTTAACTAGAGAAGATATTGCCTTCATTTCATTATGGTTTAATATTGGAAATGCCATTTTTCAAATTCCTGCTGGACGCATCACTGATAAAATTGGTAATAAAAGTGCCTTAATTTTAAGTCAATTCTTTGGACTTGGTTTTTTCTTCATGAATATATTAACTGTAATTCTATGGATGAATCAAATTAGAAATACAATATTTATTACTTTGAGTATTGGATATATCCTATTTGCATTATCTGTCTGCACATTTATACCAGCTGAGCAAATAATTATGACTAATTTAGGTGAGGATCAGAAAGCGGAATCTTACGGTATCATTTCATTCTTTAGAGGCATTGGGTTAATTCCTACAGGGATTATAGGGGGTTTAATGGTAGAATATATTCATTATATTGCTCCCTTTATATTTAGTATCATAGGTATAATAATTGAGCTATTATTCCTCCTAAAGTTTTTCCATGATTAACAAAGTACTTTTAAAGAAAATAATAAGAAATTTAATTTTTCAAAAATTCACTCTTATAATTTAAAAAAATAATATTAATAAAAATTAAAGAAAGGTGAAATTATGGGAAAATTAGCACGAAAAGTAGCTATGGTTGGAGCGGGGATGAGTAAATTTGGAGCACATTTTCCTCATAAAAGAAATCCAGATTTATGGGTTGATGCATGGA
>JAUWHL010000286.1 GCA_030605895.1 Promethearchaeota archaeon
TCTATTTTATTTATATATAGTATACTAAAAATTAGAAATATTTAAAACTAAAGATTGAGCAACAAAAAAAATGAAAAATAATGATGAGGATCTTACTTGCTATGCTGAAAATAAAAGAAAACGTAAAAAAATTTCTTCAAGTTGTGATTCTTCTTTCAATAATTTAAATTCAAATTCCTTAGTTCCAAGAAAGGAATTACCTGTTGAAGATATATCAGCAACAAATAAATCTGTGGATATCCGTTATTTATCAAAAGATAACACAATTAATTTATGTCGTTTAGTTGTTAATACTATTAAAACTATAATAGGTATAGACAATGATAATTTCGATAAATATAGAAATCATATAGAAAAAAAGGGGATTGATAATAAAGTAGTTCTTAGGCACTTATTATCAAAAGAGACGATATTAGAACTTTCAGAAAAAGTAAAAGATTTAAGGATACACAAATATAAATTACAAATCGAAAGATGTTTACAGGTTATTGCTCCTTTATTCATTACATGCTCTAATTATAAATGTTTAAAAAATTTTTTAAAAGTTAAAACAACTTTGGAAGATAAACAAATTCGAAACACTATTAAAAAATATGTTTCTCTATTGGAGAGATTAAATCCTGAATTTAATGTTAGAAAATGGCTTCCAAGGGAAACGATCCTCCAATATACATATGAAATTACTAAAAATCTAGTAGAAGAACTCGGTTTAGAAAAAACTGGTATCAAAGGTATATTATTAAAACCAGATAATCGAGAGAAATTTGAAGAATTAGCAAAATATCACTTTAATAGTGAAATTCCAATAATCGTAAAATGTTGTTCTTGTGGAAAAATATGGACTACAAACCCTCGTGCTATTAAAAGGAAATGGTGGTGTGGTGAATGTGAATATGCAAATAAAAGATTAAAAAAAGAAGATCTTAAGCAAATAGAAGATCAAACTAATTTGAAATTAATATCAGAATACGAGGAATATAAAGAATTGCTAACTACACTAAAATGGCAATGTTTAAAGTGTAAACATGAGTTTAGAGATTGTACTTCAAATATTAGACGATATACATACCCCTGTCCGAATTGTAGAAAGGAATTCTATAAAAAAAGAGTTCTAAAAGAGTTTAATCCTAATCCATTTAAGTGGAATACATCTAATTGGAGTACTATAGGAAATAGTAATTTAAAAAGAATTCTTGGAAGCTTTTTAAGTGATATTCAAAATTACAATTTTCCCGTAGAATTATTTATTAATCCTAATTATAACATGTCTCAATTTGAATTAAAGGGAGATTTCAAAGATGGGATACGCTTTGAAGTAATAAACAATTATTTTGATAATCATTTATTAAAAGAGATCAAGAGTGACAATCCATTATATGAAATTTGTGTAGGAATCAAAAATGTCTATGGAAAAATTTCATCATTAGGTTATGATACTCATCCTTTAATTCAGGATTATTTTTTATCAAAATCTTCAAAATATTTTACCAACATAAATCCAATTGCATCAGAAGTGCCTGTATGGGGTAGATATGATGATGATTTTATTACAGGGTATATAGATTTGCTTATTTCATATAATAATACTCTAATTATTTTTGATATCAAACCTGAAGGTAAGAAGGAAGTTTTTAGAAAAATACCTCAATTATTAGGTTATGCCCTTTATTTAATAAAAAGATTGGAAGAATATGATGAAATTAATTTCGAAATAAAATGTATTGGTGCTTCAAGAGATTATGCTTGGGTATTCGATCCTCTTGAAGTTCGAGAAAAATTATTAGATTTTTTCCAATTTGAAAAGAAAAAATCCAATAGAATTAATGATCCATCCATGAAGAAGAAGATTGAAAAATTAGTTGCTTTTCTTGGATAAACAAATCTATTAAAAGAAAATTTAAAATGCTTTAAATTAGTTCATTATATTATAATAAGATATTTAAAATTGTCTTAACCCCTCCTGCATTCTCTAAATATTCAGCATTAGTTTTTACATCAATAAAATTACGTTTATATTCTTCGAAATTCATTTTTAAATATGATTGAATATGTAAGGGATCAAATGTATATAAGGGGTAAACCGAGCTAGGATGTGCTCCGAAAGGTATTTTAACAACTGCACTTGTTGTTTGCATTGGTAATTGAGCTTTACCTTGTAAATATCGAATATCTTCTGTTTCAACTATTTTTTCGCATGTTATTATGGTCTTTTTTGCTGTTTTTCCCATATCGGCGTCCATCCATACTGCTCCAGCTATATTACCATTCCCAAATTCATCAGCATAAGGTACATGAATTATTGCTACATCTAAATCTATCTTAGGTACTGCCATAACTTGAGTTCCTGAACCAAGAGGGTCCTCGATTTGTTTAATATCATCCCTTACTTTTATCATATCAGTTCCAATAATACCCTTTAAGGGCATGAAAGGTACTTTCAAGTAGGATGCTCTTAATCCTAAAGCAATAGTCGCTTCACTCTCTTCGGACACTTTAATCGTTCCAGATTCTATTGCTTTTCTATAATGCGGAGCCATGCCAAAGATTTCCATTCCTACAAAACAACTTCTTACTTCCGAGGCACAACCTCCGGCTATGAGCATATCTATTTCAAATCCGCCCACAAATGTACATAGTGTTAAATCCGTCTTTTCTTGTCTAATAATCTCTCTACAAGCACTAATTGGTTTTCGCCAAAAAGAAAGGCCTCCAAATCCTACAAGATCTCCATCACTGACATACGTTGAAATAGC
>JAUWHL010000132.1 GCA_030605895.1 Promethearchaeota archaeon
AATAACAAAAAGACGAGAGGAAGGAGTATATACTGGTTTTCAGCAATTCTTTGGACGAATAGGCGTTATTGTAATGGCACTTACAATCGCTACTGTCCATACACTTACAGGGTTTGTTGAAGGAAGTTCTACTCAAACAGAATTAGCCATTTGGGGTATTCATTTTCATCAATCTTTGATTCCATTTATATTACTTGTCATTGGAATTATTGTTTTTTGGCTAAAGTATGATTTAACTCCAGATAAAGTAGAAGAAAATCAAAAGAAAATAAAGGAATTAGGTTTGTAGAAAATGAAAAAATATTAATTTATTTCAATTTTTTTCTTGTTCTTTTAATTTATTTTTAATTTGAAAAGCAGCATTATCTAGAATATTCGTTGCTATAAATGATGTTTCTTCTTTCGATTTTTGTCTTAGTATCTTATATTTTAATTCCATAGCTTGTAAAAGATATTTATTATCGTTTGTATCAATGCCTTGAATTATTACATCTAGAATATGAAGAGCTAACTGTAATTTTCCTTCATTATATAAAGATTTTGCACGCTCAAGATATTTCTCTTCTGAATTAATCTTTAAAAATTCTTTAGCAATATCGTTAGATTTTGCTGGAAAAAGATTAGTTGGATTCCCACTATTATACCAGCCATGATAAAGTCTATAAGCGGCATGTATCGCAAACCGATAACAACCGTACATTTCCCTTAGATGATGATGATTTTTAAATTTATCTGGATAAATTTTAACCATTTCATGATAAATCTGTTCAAACCATTTACCCTCGTTCATCCTTTTTACAACTTCATCATGTACAAAATGCATAGCTTCCGCAGTTATTGATAATACATCTTTAACTTTATCTCTGCCTTCAATTAAAGGTCCGTGACCTGGTATTAAATATTCTGCATTTTTTGCCATCATTTTTTCCATTGCTATAGCCCATTCCTTTGGATAACGCTGAACCTTATATGGATTACCAACATTGGGAAAGGAAGATACAAATAAATCCCCGGCACAGATAAGTTTTTTTTCTGGTACCCATAACCAGATTGAATCATCGGTCTCACCAATATCATGGTATAGCTCAAAATTACATTCACCTAATTTAAAAGAGTATGGCTTATCACCTTTTATTATTATTGTTGGATCGAGCGTATCATGTGCTGAAACTAATACTTCCCGACGCCCTACTCCTAGAGAGGAGAATTGTTGTTTGTTTAGCCAATCATGATATTTATCTAGCATCCTATATTTTTTAAACCTCTTTATACAATTTTCATGAGCTATTACTTGAGGCATTTCCCATCCATTATCATTAATTTCCTTAATAAAGAGGTCATACGCAAAACAATGATCAAAATGACCATGTGAATAAATAATATATTTGACCTTCTTATTAGTAAATTCCCGGATTTCTCTGAATACCCTTTTAGCAAATTGTTTCATTGGAAGATCAAATAAGACTAATCCCTCTTCAGTTTCAATAACCCCAGTATTGGCCATCCCCCCTATTAAATAACAGGTTTTGTCTGCAAATGTAGAAGATGGAAACATTCCAATCCAATCCTCCATTCCCTTATTTGTGATTCTCATTCAATTCCCCTTTTTTCTTTTAATTTTTTATAATATCCAATTTTTTATGATAGTACTTTATAAAATATTTATAAAATTATTTATTTGATTCAATCCTAGTACAAAAATGTAAGATTTTTAAAGTCTCTATTTTAAATAAAACAACTAGAACTAATAAGATTGAGATATAGAAATCAATATAAAACTCAAGGAAATAATATTCTTTCAAGTTTATAATTATATAATTGAAATTAAAAAAAAATTTTTAAGTTTTACTTATAATTATTCTATTTTTTTTCTCCATTTGGTAAAGTACACAATAAGAAGTATAATAGCTAGGGGAATACCAAATACAATTACAATCCACATTAGAGTTAAAAAACATGAATAAATCCAATAACTAAATGATTTATCACCTAGAGGGGTATTGTAATTTCCATCTACTGCAATGTAAATACAATAATCTATAAACATAAAAAAGCTAAAACCACCACCGCTGCCATAATCTTTCTTTCTATGAGTCCCTTTCTTATCTCTTTCTTTAAATTCTTGCCTTTCTTCCTCAGGTAATTTACGCCACCATAAATATCCTCCTACGCCAAAAAATAGACCTGCTGGAACGCCTACAAATAATAGTTCCCCTAAAATTAAAAGGATAATGAAACCTACGATATAATTTAGTGTCCAATCGTTAAATGTACCTGTACGTGGATTGACGAAGGGATTTATCTCTATAATCCAAAACAATACCAAAAGAGCTCCAATAATTAAACAAACACATGCAATAATTAATACTATAAATTCATTTGTATGTTTTTTTATGATCCCTTTCCAAAATTCTTCTTCACTTAATTCCTCAGTATTTTCCATTTAGATTACCTAATATTTTTATTAAAATATTTTAAGTAATGACAGAAAAGGAGACTATATAAAATTAACTAATCATGTAATATATATTGAATATATATTCACTCTTTTATGTATTTGCGAGAGATAAACAAATGGATATTAAGATTAGTGACGGATGAACTAATCTATTCAAAACTGAATTCTTGATTTAAATTAGCGAGATACTTTTCAAATTCTTTTTTTAATAAGGTATAGTATGTATATTTCCCTTTTTTCCATCCACGAATCAGGCCCACTTTTTCTAATTCTCGTAGATGATGAGATATTGATGGTTGAGATTTATCCAAGATTGCTTCCAATTCACAAACACAGCGTTCTTTATCTTTTAAAGCTGTTAATATAGTTAAACGTTCCTGATTTCCTAAAGCATTAAAGAATGTTAGCAGTGAAGTTAATTTTTGATCAAATTTTAAATCTTTTCCAATTTGTTGTAGGCTTTCGAAGTATGTATCACCATTAGAACAATCATCGCATCCGCATAATGTTTCTTTAATTTTTTTCTTTCTTTCTACTTTCATCTAAATTATCCTTGTATTTTTGTATTGTTACTATAATAGAGCATATGAAATTATAAAAAGTTTATTTACATCTAAAAATATAGATTCAAATCAAAATATTTTTATATGAAGCATTCTATTAGTACTTCAATTGCTTAAAAATAAAAATTAATTTAGAAATAATAATAAATGAGGTGTTAATTACGCATGGGAGATAAAGATAAAGGCTGTTGTGCTGAAGAACCAAAAAATGATGATGAGGAAACCCAATGTGAAGAAGGGTGTTGTTAAACCAAAAGAATTCATTTTTAGGGTAAATTTAAAATTTATAAGATCAAAATTTCTATTTTTTTCAGTTTTATTTCAATAAAAAATACAGATTGGATACAAATGTTAGTGAATAGAAGTAGTAGAAAAAATGCAATCTAAAAAATATTTTGAATTATTTGTAAAATAATCTATTAGCAAAATTATTATTGAGGTTAAAAAAAATGAATGTTATGGGAATATCAGGGACTCCTAGGAAGAAAGGGAATAGTGAAATCCTCTTAAGGTATGCTTTAAAACCTTTTGAAAATAATGGATGGAATGTTAAAATTTTCCTTTTAAGCGAATTAGAAATTAAACCTTGTAATGCATGCGATTCATGTAGGGAAACTGGTACTTGTATTATTAATGATGATATACAAAGTATTTATGATGCATTTCGATGGTGTAATGCCATCATAATCTCAAGTCCTGTCTATTATCTAAATGTAAGTTCCCAATTACTCTCTGTACTTGATAGACATTATGCAGTAAGATTTGATAAACCTTTAGAAGGGAAAGTAGGTGGAGCTATCGCGGTTGGTAATGGAACATCGGGAGGTCAAGCAATAACAATTAATGCCCTTCATGCATGGATGCTCTCATGTGGAATTATATGTGTTCCTGGTGAATTACATGGAGTAAAAGCTGTAGCTGACAAGCCAGGCGATATTTTAAACCAAGAGAATCTGTTAAAACAAGCAGAGATTCTTGGATTTAATATTCTAAATGTAGCAAATAAGTTAAAACCCATCACGGGGTTTAGTAACTACCCAAAATCCAATAAAAAGGTGTGAATAAAATAGCCGTAGTTTACATGCGAAAATTGGAATTAGAACCAGAAACCTATGAATCAAAATTCACAGCACTTACTAAAGGTACGAATATTAAAGTTCATAATTGGATATTAGAACGTATCAAAGCACCACAAATTATTTTAGAAGTAGGTTGTGGTACAGGATCTCTTGCTAAAAAGATGGCATTAAAAGGAAATGACGTTCTAGCAATAGATAAAAACTTACAAATGGTAAATACTGCAATCAAAAATTATCCTTCTGAAGAAAGTACAAAACTTTTATATCAAATAGGCTCCATCAATGATTTACCCGCAGAAGATAGTTCTAAAGATTCAATTGTAAGTACATTTATGCTTTCAGAACTTAGACCATTTGAACAACAAGAGTTTCTAAGAAACGCTTGGAAAGCTTTAAAACCGAATGGTCGGATGATTCTTGCTGCTGAATTTATCCCTTCTGGTTTTTGGAAAATTTGGTTTAACATCAAACGTTGGAGGTACAGAAAAAAATTAAGAAGACTCCGATTACAAAGTACTTTTTTAGTAAAATGGTTTTTCAATTATTTAGAGCCTATTGGTTTTAAATTAGTAGCAGAAAAAAAATGGAATCATGGATCTATTCGAGTAATTGAATTAAAAAAGAATAACGTTGAAAAATTAAAGGAGCCAGGATATTACAGACCTAACCCTAAAAAATTTAAAGGTTTACGAGCTCAATTAAGTATCTATCGGTGCATTTTTACAGGACAAGTAGATCATGTACCAATTGAACCAGGAATTTACCAATCAGGTAACCCAGATGAAAATTCGCCTATCATTGTAACAGCTAATTATCTATACACATATATTAAAGTAATGCGTGCTCTTAAAGGTATAGATGCTTGGGTATTATGTGTTGACTCTAACGGGATAAACGTTTGGTGTGCAGCTCGAGGAAACAATTTTGGAAATAAACAATTGATTGAAGCAGTTGAAGCCACCGATATAGCAAATATAACTATTAAAAAAACATTGATTGTACCCCAACTTTCTGCAGGGGGAATAACAGCACCATTAATAAAGAGTGAAGCGCCAGATTTTCCATTTAATATTTTATATGGTCCAGTTTGGGCTAAATACATACCCCAATTCTTAGAAGAACGCCCCGCTCGAAAACCAGATAAAATGAAATTAGCAAATTTTACATTATCACATCGTTTTAGAGCGGAAATTACACACACAACGTTTTTATTTCGAAAAATCTTTCTTTTGCCTACTATTGCTTTGCTTTTGCTTTTAATAGGTTTAACTTTTATTGATACTTTATGGATAAGAAAATTATGGATTGTGGGTGAACTTTGTTTCTGGATAATCATAGCAAACGCATTAATAGCGATTCTATTTCCTATAACAAAATTTACACGGAAATTTATCACTAAAGGGATTATATTTGGAATCATTACTGTTATAATGTTCGGTGGTGTTTCTTGGTTTTTTAATTACTCATTACCAAATATTATTCTGAGCAGTTTTTTTTATTTTTGGGTAGCATTCTTCTCAACAATGTCGTTTAGTGGGTATACGATGGCAACCAGTCCTAGAGAAATTCAAGACGAATATCCCATTTTCAGCAAAATAAATATGATTTTATTGATAATTGGCCTCGTAGCTAAAGCTATCGGGTTCATATTTTATTAATATTTTAGAACAAAACAAATTATATAAGATAATAATACAATATAATTAGAGAAAAAAAGGTGGTAAAAATAGCGTTAAAAACAACTTCAATTAAAATGCCAATAGGTATTCCAAAAATCTCAATAAATCCCGATTTGTGCACGGGTTGTGGTATATGTGGAGAAGTGTGCCCGTTTGGAATACCAAATCCTAATAATGAAGGAAAATATGAGATGTATGGACCAGAACGCTGCACGGAGTGCTCTGCATGTAAAAGAAATTGTCCAACAATGGCAATCATTTTACAAGAGCAAAAAGGTTGTGGTTGTTTATGGAATGCACGTTATGTTGCTAAAAATCCTCAAAATAATAGTTGTTGTGGATAGAAATAGTCTTAAATTCTCTTTTTTTAGTATTTAATAATTAAATTCCTTCTTTGGCTTTTCGAGAAAGCTTTTTTTGATCAAAAAATCCATTTCAGCATTCAACCAACAAAGTTCATCATAAGTACAGCTTGAATTGAAAACTTGTTCTGCCTTTTGCTTTATTTCTTCAATAGAGGGCATATCAATATTCATTTTTTCAATTTTTTCAGCCAACATCCAACATAAATCATCGTAGGAGTATTTATCTAAGGAGAGAAAATATGCAGCTTCTTTTACTTGTGTTTTTAGGTCAAGTTCTTCTGGTTTTTGCTCTACAACTTCTGGTTCATGTTTTCTATGTTCTTCAATTTGTTTTAACCGTGCTTCTATCTGTGGTTTATCTTTAGTTTCTACTTTTTCTTGAGGTTCTTCAAACTTAATGAATTTAACTGCTTCAGATGTTTCTTTTTCTTTTTTCAGAGACTCAGACTTTCTATGATTTTTAATTTGCTGGAACCATTGTACTATTCTCTCTTCTGTATTAATTTCTCTCTCTTCTGGAGTTCCGTCAAGCCCAACAGATTTGATACTTTCAGGAGGGGCTTCAAATACGAACTCTGGTCTTCGCTCAACTGTTTTACCGGGTATAAATCCCTTTTCAAGTTGATGCATCATTGCTAAAAAGGCTCCATATTCACGATTCTGCAGCATAATCAGGATTTTCGCCGAACTGCCACGCTCTTTATCTAACTTTCTTGCTATGTCGGCAGTAATATCTTTTTTATCCTGATTTACTTTTAAACCAACCCAAATATAAATTGTGTTTTTATCTTCATCATCAACAAGATAAACATCATTCTCATCAAAATTTAATCTCTCTATCTTTAACAATTCTCCTTTATCGCTAATATTGAATAGTTGCATTACACTCTCACTCAATTACATTCTAACAATATAAGAATAAATAAATCAAAAATTTAAAAATCTTTTTTCTCTCTTAAGTTTTTGATTTCCTTAAATTTTTTAATAAGACCTTTATTATGTTTTTATAACATATTACTTTTTTTAATAAAATAAACTTTCAAAAATAATGAGTAAAGAAATGACAGATAAAAAAGATTTTACTCCCCAAGAGTATGAAAGTATCATTGAAGAATTGAGGAAAGAGAATGAAGCTCTTAAAAAGAGAATTGCTGAATTAGAAAATAGAGATCAAGCATTCAAGGTGAAACAGGAGCCATTAAAAGAAGCACCAACTCCTATAATTGAAACAGGACCAATTGAACCTGTTATATTGGACGAAGCGCCGATTAAAAAAGAGGAAATTCAGCCCATTGAACAACAAAAAGAAATTGTTATTTCAGAATCAATTTTTTCTCAAGATGTAGCTCCTCTCGAAATGGGTAAAGGACAAATTCAACAAGGAGTTTCAAGAAGGGAATGTCCTAAATGTGGGAATAAAAGTAAAGCACTTATCCGAGAAACAATAGATAGAACTCACCTAATTTGCGACTATCCACGTATGTTCGGAAAGAAGTATCATTGTGGAGAATGCGGTGTAGAATGGCGTGTACCAGTAGAGATGTAAAAGAAAAATTAAGTATTATAGTGTTTTATTTTTCCTATTTTTAGTTAGGGGATTAGGTAGAATCATCAAATTAAACATGTTCGATTAAATGGTTAAATTAAACTCATCTTTATAATTTTTATAAACCAATTGAATATATAGGAATGATAAATCTATGAATGATAATAATCTCAGAAAAGCCATATTGAATTTAGAATCTATGCTCGACTATCAAGAAGGTTCTGTTGTTAGTAGGACTTTAGTTAATAAGGATGTTGGTACGGTAACTCTATTCTCTTTTGACAAAGGGGAGGGTTTAAGCGAACATACTGCTCCGTTTGACGCACTTGTTTATGTTGTTGAGGGTGAAGCCGAAATAATTATTTCAAAGGAGAAATTTTTACTAAAAAAAGGACAAATGATAATAATGCCCGCTGATGAACCACACGCTTTAAATGCCCCAGAAAAGTTTAAGATGATGTTAATAATGATTAAATCATAAAAAAATTAAATCTATTATATATTTTCTTTTATTCTTTAATAATGGTTTCAAAATAACAATACTTATATTTTAATGTAAAGATTTCCTGTTTTCTGAAATTACCTGTTTACTCAAAGTATATAATAAAATTGTAACTATAATGAAAATAACAGATACAATCAAAATAACACTATAAATACCAGTAATTCCAAATATGTTTGAAAACGGTGCAAGTGTTGTTGGAACTAAAGCAATTCCCGTAAAATAACTTGCTGTTAATAATCCTGCTAAAACACCCCGTCTTTCTGGAGATAATACCTGACTATAATAAGTTAATGAAGTAAAAAGTATTCCTCCAGAAAATCCTGTTAAGATCCAACCTAACGCTAAAAATATAAATATTTCTGGATTGGAAATATCTCCAATAACTAATAAGATCGTAAGTGAGCAAAGTAATATCAATGAACCTATGAATAATGGAATCTTTACTCCTTTTCGTTTTATTAAATTCCCTGTTATTAATCCTGTTATTGCTGCTCCAACACCTGCTAAACCAAGAATAATTCCTATTGTTGTTTCATCTAAAACATGAGCTTGTGTTAGTGTTTTCGAAGTCCAAATATTTATTGCTATGTAAGTATGAGCAATTAAGAATGCAGATAGCATCATAAGAATTACCGTAACACGACGCCATTCTATTGATAACTGAGATAATAAAATGCGCATTCCCGATTCTTCAGGAATTTTTTGAGGAGGTCTTTTAGTTATGAGAAAATAAATCAAACAAAAGCAAGTTATCACAATAAATAACACATAGATAGACTGCCAACCAATTAAAATCATCTGGGATGCTATTAATGGGCCTATCCCGACACCCAAATTAGCACTCGCACCTAAATAACCCATTTTTTTAGGAATATTTTGTGGAGATGTAATATCAGTCATTAAAGCTATCAAAACCGGATTAATAAAACCAAACCCGACTCCTCCTATAATATTTGCAATGATATATATTTCTAAATTAAATGATAAGGCGGCTGTAAACATCGCGATCGTAAATAGAATTAACCCTACAATTAATACAGGGATTCTACCTTTAATATCTGATATAGCTCCTGAAAAAAGCTGAGTAAATGCAAATGGAAACATAAATGCAGGAATAGCAATTAGTATATTATCAGGAGTGACTTGAAAATAGGAAGAAAGAACACCAAATAAGACGTTGATAATATTACCAGTTAAAGGACCTAGTAAAAATAACAAAAATATGACAAATTCAAGTAATTTTGAATAGGCAGTAGGTCTTTCTTGGTTATTTTGATTCATGTTTTCAACTATTGGTAATTCTTATTTAAATTATTGTTTTTTAATTTAAAGAAAGTCTATTAATATTATTAATTAATAAGAAATGGATTAGATGCAAGGTATCATTAAGGGGAAATTTCAATTGGAACACTACGTACTGGTAAAACTACTTCAGTTCTCTCTTTCTTAAATAATTTTCTAAAAAATTCAGGATGTTCGGTATGGATTGGAATCAATTTTAGTGGATCAATCTCACTTACAAATCTAATTATATCATGAGGTTTTGCATGACCTGAAGCATGAATCCGGTAAGAAGGCACACCAATATCTAATAAATCTGTTGAAATAAATCTCTTATCCATTCGATATTCCTCAGCATAGGGATCCACATTAGACGAAATAAAAACTCCTCTTAAATCTTTAGGTAAATAATTTTTAATTATATCATAGTCGTAAATAGAGGTGATATATAAAAAAAACCTTCCATTTAAATGTTTTAAATCTTCTAAATGTATAATTCGCTCACTTTTTCCAATCTTATCTAACATTTGATCAACATCTTTTCTCCATTGAAATTTACGTTTTTCTTGTAAGAGAATAATAATGTTATCAGTTGCTTCTATATTTGGATCTTTCATAGAATCATATATTGCTTTTTTATTCAAACGATTATAAAAATAAGCATCTTTATCTGAGATTATATATTTCCAATTATACTTTTTTGCAATATCTACATAAGTTCTAAATCGATCCCAATCTATCCTTCCATACTGAACAATAACATAATCAAAAGGCATAATATTAAATAGTTTTCTTAAATGCCTTTTTACTATTCTCTCAGATTCAATTGAACCTTTATGGATATGCGTTCCTTCGCAAATTAAAGCAATTACTTCTCCCTCTCTATAAGTAAAATCGCTTTCTATTTGTCCCTTGGTTTTACATACTTCTTTAACTTTCTTTATTAAATCAGCAGTCATTAGTTGAAGGGGACCATGCATTCTAAAATCTCCTGTATATACAATTATTCCAGCAGAAGTACATATAATAAAACCATAAGCTGCAGGAATTGAATGGTCAACATGGACAGGATAGATCTCCATTTTTTTAATCTGGATAATGTTTCCAGTCCTAAATCGTATCCACTTTAAACCATATAAGAAATTTTCAAATCTTTGAGCTGAACTTCTTGAATAGGCTTTAATAATTCTTTTTGTAACAACTCCGGTGTAAATTGGTATATTACGATTTATAAATGAGATTCCTCGATAATGGTCTCTATGAGGATGAGAAATTAAAATTCCATCAAGGTTAGTAGGAGGATC
>JAUWHL010000109.1 GCA_030605895.1 Promethearchaeota archaeon
AATAAATTTGTATCCTACAAATATCTTCAACTTATTGTTTAAAAATAGTGATTAAACAGATTTAATAATTAAAGGATATCAATAGAATTTTTTTAACTTGCTTCAATTTTTTTTAAGTGAAAATGTCGAGATAAATGAAACAAGATAAATGGAAGATAGAGGAGAGTAATAAGGATAAATTGGAATGCATAAATAATTACAAATACGATCATAAGAATAAAAAGGCAAATCTCAATACTTAAACAAGTTTTATTGTTATAATATTTCTCATCAAAAAAGGATGCAGGTACTTTGTATTTAGCTAAATATTTAGGTAGATTTTCAAATTCTTCTTTTGAAATTAATAATTTAAAGCCTACTTGCTTTTTTTGAAAATAAAAAAAATTTGTACCCCAATCAAAAACATCAATAATAATATGAATGGAGTATGAAATACCAGATATAATTAAAACTACCCAATTAAAAATCAATCCTAAAAATAAGATAATTAAGCTTGGAATAATTGAGTGGGTCATCAGCATCCGGTGATTATTATCTTTAGCAAATTTAGAAAAAATTACATCAAAATCACAAATAAATGAGAATAAAACAATTACAGAAAATTCAAAGATGTTAAAATTGAAAAAATAGTTTAGAAATGATGCGATGATAACTCCTACTGCAAAGTGGCTGTTTATATGCATAATTACTAATTCCTAAGATTTATTTGTTTAATTGATATATTTCTCTTTTTTCATTCTTTTTAAAACATCCTTTTTAGTTTCAAACACAGCAGGAACTTTTTTTTCAACTAGAAAAGAAGAGGCAGAGTATGCTAAATAAGCAGCCTTTTTTATTGATTTCCAAGATTTATCAGAATGAATAAATTCATAGAAAAATATAGAAAAATAGACATCTCCAGCACCAGTTTCATCTACAACATTTCTAGGTTCAAAAGCGGGTATCTTAAGAATTCGTTCTCCTTTTTTAGTGAGTATAGACCCTTTCTCCCCTAATGTCATAATGTAAATTCCATTATTTTCATAATTACTGCAGTGAACCATAACTTTTTCAAAATCATCACATTCCCCGGCAAGTAGGTTCATTTCTTCTTCTGAACCTTTTAATATTAATCTATCTCCAATTAAATTGATTAATTTTTTCATATTAGAGATTATTTTATTATCATAAATGTATGCAACTTTGCCATTTTCATCAATTTTTCTTATAAAACCTTGTAAATCAATGCCAATATATGCTTTTGGAAAATGATTTAAAATTAGAGATACATATTCATATGAGATTTCGTTACATAGGGGTACGAGAACAAATATATCTGGAGGGCTATTAAGAAATTCTAATGGAATATCACTAAAATTAAGATTAGGGCTCCTTGATTTAAGAGTTAACGTTCTCGTATGATCAAAGTAATCCAAAACAAAATTTGTATTTTTAACTTCCGAATATTTAATTCCTCTTAAATCCATATTTTTATTCTTAATTTTATTTAATAGTGAGTTATTAAAATTTAATTTACCAATATGAGAAATAATACCAATATATACATCTTGAGCATAAGTTCTTAACGCTAGAGTGCAATAGGACACACTTCCACCTAAACTGGGCTTGTGAATGCGCTTAAATCGTATGATATTATCAAAAGAAAAGTGACCTGCAAAAAAAATAGTGGAATGATTTTGATTTTGACTTTTCATTTATGATGATATTAATTCTTCAATAATTTTATTCTTTTCTTCTATTGTTAACTTTAACTTATTTATTTTACTCTGCAAATCATCAATCAGACCTGACATCGGTCCTTCATGAACAATAGGTTGAGATTGTTGTTTATTTTTTAATTCTACAATCAATTTCTCTTTTTCTCCTAATTGCTCTTGAAGAATATTTATTTTTTTTTCTGCTTCATTAATTTGATTAGCCAGTGCTGCTTCTTGCGCCTTATTTTGTAAGGATATCTGTATCTGCGAAAGTTCATTTTTGAGGTCTTCATTCTCTCTCTTAAGATCTTTTAGCTCATTCGGTTCTAATTGGAACCCTCCACTTTCAATTGTTCGCTCAAGTGTAGATTTCTCTTTATTCAATTCTTCAACAATTCGTTTATATTTATTGAGGTCGGATTGAAGGTCTTGGCATAGTATTTCTAGCGTTTCTGATGAGGGTTGTGTTGATTGGGGTTTTAGTACTGATGGTTTTGGTACCTCCACAGGAATTACATAATCAATAGGGAGAGATTTAAATTTTTCTAGCAATTGTTGGTTTAAAGCTTCGTTTTCCTCTTTTAATTTATTTATTTCCTTTACTTGATCATCAATATTAGCCTTTTTTTTCGATAATTCAGATTGTAAATTATCAATTAAAGCTGTGGTCACTTCAGTATCTTTCCCCATAGAAGGGCTCTCCGTGGGTTTCGATGTCATTGAAGCTGTCTCTAATTTCATCTTTAATTCGGTAATTTCGATATTTTTGGTTCTTAATTCAATTTCTTTTTCAGTTAAATTTTTTTCCAAGTTTGTTACCTTGTTATTTAACTCTTGTTGAATCTCACTTACTTCTTTTTCACTAATCATTCCCGCATTTTCTAGTTGTTTTTTTAAATTCTCCTTCTCTTCAATCGTTTTCTTAATTATTTCTTCAGTTTTTGTGATTAAAACTATATTCTCTTTAATTTTATTTCTCAATTGTTCATTCTCATCTTCAACTTCTTTAATTTTAGCTAGTGTTTCTCCAATTGCATCTGGTGTGTTAATCTCACCTTCCATCTTTTTTCTCCAAAGACTGATAAAATCTTCTACTTTTTCATTATCTTCCGGCATTTTACTTCAAAACTTTTTTTTATCCTAATTATTGAATATTAAATATGATTTATTTCATTAAAACTCCTGAAAAGTATCCTACACAATATCCGCTAGTATTTCCTGTTTTTTCAGAACTTGTATAATATTTTAATAATTTCCCTTTACTTGCATTTAAATGTTTAGATATCATGATTAAAGAAGTTATTGTTTGAGCACCACATACTGTTGTTCGTGAAGCTGTTTCAAGTGTTTTTTCAGGGTTAAGATTAACAAACGCATCAATTACTTGTTGATCTCGCTCTTTAAATTTCTCCAATTGTTTGGAATCATAGACTTCTTTATGAGTCATATCAGAAGATGCAACGATTACCACATCCTTATCGTACGATTCAATTGCTTTTGCAATATCGTTTGATATTTCTCTCAAGGCATTAAAATCTTTAATAGAAACTTTTATTGGAATAAATTTAACGTTTTTCTCCTGAGAGCAATATTTAATAAATGGTAATTGCACTTCGATATTATGTTCTCTCCCAAAAGGATGTCCAATAAACGCTGACTCATCATTTTTAATTATATTACTATTATCTAATATTTTCTTAGATAGTTCTTCATCAATATGCATATTTCCTAAAGGTGTTTCCCATTCTCCCTCATTCATTAAAGCAACTTTTCCATAACCAATATGATCAGTACCTAATACTATGACTGTATCTGGAATTTTTTCCTGAAATAAATTCAAAAATGTAAAAGCTGTGGCACAACCAGAATACACATATCCCGCATGAGGTGATACTCCACCGATTATTGTTCTTTGTTCTTGGTTTAAAGTTTTAGGTTCTTCTCCAGGTCCGAACTCATTATTTATAAAAGATTCTTTTAAGATATTAAGTAAGTCGGGTTTATAACGTGGATAAAAGGTGCCGGCTACAGCAGCCTTTCTTACAACCATTTTTTTATCACGAGTATTTTTTAGTTTTAATATTAAAAATATTAATTTTAAAAATTATATAATTTCTCTTAATCTTTGTAAAATTGAAAGAATTATTAAATTATTTTTAATACCTCTTTAGTAATGAACCAAGTAAACGATGAACAAATCTCTCTTGATGATATCGAAGTACCAGATAAAATTCCAACGAAATTTATTAATTCAAGGGTTATCGTTTTCAATCCTTTATATGCTTCGTATTTATATGTTAAGAAAGGATTTTTCGGGAGCCCATTAGGAATAAATAAGCCTAGATTAGAATATTTTTCCAAACCAAGCGAATTATCTTTAATTGAAGCATATTATCTGTTAGAAAAGAATGAAATTACGATTTTCGATGTAAAGGACAAAGAATTCTTAAATCCACAAAAATTTTATGAGATTGCAGAAAAAATTCATCATAAATTTGAAGAAAAATATATTATTTACAAAGATTTAAGAGGGAAAGGATACATTCCGAGACCTGGGCTAAAGTTCGGTGCGGATTTTGTAACTTATCGCCTTGGGCCGGGTCTTGAACATTCTCTTTTCATGGTTCATGTTCTTGGCCAAGACACACTAATTTCAGCGGTGGATATGGTTAGAGCTGGGCGTTTAGCGACATCTGTGAGGAAAAAGTTTGTAATCGCCAATCCATTGACGAAATCATATTATTTCTTTGAGTGGTTTAAGCCTTAAAAAGTAGTTTAATATTAGCCTGGCATTAATAAGTAGAAAATTGAACAAATAAACAATATAAAAGTAAAAATAAGTTTTATGTAATTTTTATTTTTTCATATATTTCCACTTTTTATTTTTTTTAAATCGAAAATCTTTATTTCTCACACTCGAATAAAATCCTCCACTACTATATGTACTTCTATTACTTATTATTGTTATTAAAGACAAATATATTGCCCAAGAAGTGATTATTATTATTAAAAATAATAATATTATCGCAACGTATCTATATTTCTTTAATAAAAAGATTTCTTTCATTTCTCTCTTATTTAAACCAAGATCTTTTCCTATATTATATATCCTAATAATATTACCGATCATTTTTCAAAACTTAACCATATTTTTGATTAAAAATTTCATATATTTAGTATTTTAGAATAAAAATCTTTATATTTTGATAAAAATGAATCCATTCTTCCCCTTACTTTAAACATTTTAGAGTTGAAACGAGTATTTTCTATTGCTCGTAAACAATAGGGAGAATCTTGAGAGTTTATTGCATATTTCGTGCCTAAACACCCACCTTTACATTGGTTTACAATATCACAATTATGACAATAACCTTTTAAATCTTTTTTTTCAAATTTTCGGTTATAACTAAAAGCATGAGGACTAAAAATTATTTCCTTTAGACTTTGGGTTCTTATATTTCCTTCAATAAAATCATCTGGGAGAGTTAAACACCCTTTTATATTCCCATTACTTTGTATCCCTAATACCGAATATCCTGCTTGACATCCGACCCATGGTGTTAATCCTAAATTTGGGATAAATCTTGAAAAATATCCAAAACAATGAGCACCTATAACAGGTAACCTTCGATATGAGTACTTTTTAACGTTGATCGCGATAAACATTGCTAATGCATAATATTCCTCTCTTGATATGAGTAATTCTTTAGGAAATCGCCCAATTGGAACTGCTAATTGAATTTGCCATGAGATGTTTCTATCTAATATTAATTGCTTAATTAGATCTATTTCCTTTAAGTTCTTTTTACTAACAGCAGTAATAATTGAAGTTGGAAGCCTTTCTTTTTGGAGTCTATTAATCGCACTTAAAGTTTTCTCAAAAGCTCCTTTAATACCTCTAAGATAATCATGGGTTTCTGGTTTACCTCCATCTAAACTCAAAGAAACGCAATCAACGTCTAAATTTTTTAATTTTTGAATATTCTCAACAACAGTTAATCCGTTTGTGACAATTGATAAATCCATTTTATATTTCTTAACTTCTTTCGCAATTTCAAACCAATCTTTTCTTACTAAGGGTTCTCCACCCATCAATGCTACTCCTTTATAACCACAAGAATGTAATTCTTTAACTAACTTTAACGCTTCTTCGGTATTTAATTCATCTGAACGCGCACTACCCGCTCTAGATCCACAATGAATGCATTTACTGTTACATCTTAAGGTGATTTCCCAAACAGCACAAGAATTCTTTATTCTACTGGTGAGAAACGATATCAAACTCGGCATTGAACTAAATTACAAAATTTATTCTTTTAATTGAATTTTAATTATCACAAATTAAAACGGCATTTAGTTTATTGAATGATATATATCAAGAGATATAATAGGATTAAAGTCCGGTATTGGTCCTTTTGATTTCTTTAACCAACTTATTTCAGAATCTATATCCTTTTTAATTGCTCTTTTATTTTTTACATCACTAATTCTTAATAACCTTAATGTTCTCCTATAAAATTTTAATGCATCTGATTTTAAATTTAATCTAACAAACGCTTTAGCCAAATTCCAATAATATATGAAATCATCTCTAAATATTTGAATAGAATCTAACAATTTGAGTTTAGCATTTTTGTAATTTTGGTTAAAAAACTCTTTTATACCTATATAGAAAAATTCTTCAGATTTTCTTTGAATTGTTGCCTGAGAGAAAAAATATAACTGATCTTGTTTATTTACATTTGATAATTCCTTTAAACGAGTTAACTGTTTCTGTTTTTCACTCCTAAAAAACAGAATTTTGTCTATTATTCTTTTTCCGAATGCTTCTATTGATGAGAACACAAATTTTTGTGTTCCTGGAATTATTGGCGCTTTTTTAAGAGAATTATATAAAATATTAGGAAGGTTATAATTTATTAGATCTTCAGTTATTTCATTTATGTATTGTTTCTCTAAACTTGAAAGATAATCGTAGTCATCAATTACATTTAGAAAGATTTTTGTTATTTGAGGTGATCTTATTAAAGTGGTTTTAATAATTTCAAAGATATTATCTTTATCTTTTTCTTTTTCAAATTCCTTTAACTTTAACAAAATAAAAGTTAATAGATCTTCCTGTTCTTTCGTTAAAAAAGAATCTTTAAAGTTAACTATATTATCTACTAACATTCTTTTCCGAATAAGAGATATTATATGAAAAAAACTTAAGTAATCATCTCCTGAAGATTTTTTACACTCAATTTTTAATGAGGGTATCGATTCCACATTGTAAAATCTTTTTTCTTTTATATCATTAAATCCCACTTTTCTAAGTATTTCAACTAGCAATTCTGATGGATAACATAGTTTGTGCTGAAGTCCTTCATGGGGAATACCAAAAATCCATCCCAAAATCTCTTTTTTTTGTTCATAATTTCCATTTAAATAGGATTGAAATGCC
>JAUWHL010000052.1 GCA_030605895.1 Promethearchaeota archaeon
TTTTTTCTATCATAAAAATTTATCTAATCCTGTTTTATGTTTTAGTGCTTTTCCTTTTTCTAAGTGGGGGGTTACAAATTCTATTATATTTTTTGTAAAATTTCTCAATTTTGAGAGCTCTCCTCTTTCATAGACATCTAAAATGGATTCTTCTAAGTTATTTAAATGTAAACCTGCCCACATCATAGTTTTGTTTGCGTATCCTTTTAACATTTCTATATATTCAGTATTAAGCAGTAGTTCAGAAATCTTATAATTCCATTTGCGGTAATCTGAAGGAATCCAACGCTTCACCCGAACTTTTACATCATATTTTTCAGATAAATTCCATACTTTTGCATGAATACTGCTGTTATAATCGGTTGGGGGATGCATTTGACCTTTGTATAGATTTAATAGAGGCTTAACAACATAATCATATTTACTTCTTTTTAATTTATTAATGAAGTATTGAGCTTGGGAGTCTCGCATGGTTAATCCAGGAGAAAACAAAATAAAGTCAGCTCCAGCATCCTTAGATTTTTTAATTACAGCTTCTAAATTTTCATCATCATCTTCTAAAAAGGGAATGATCGGGATAAAATATGTTCCCACTTGAATATTTGGGGCTTTTTTTTTAATTATTTTTAGAGCTTCAAGCCTTTCGAAAGGGCTTGATGAGTGAGGCTCTAAGAATTTGGCAAGTTCTTCATTTGTTGTACTTATTGAAAATCCTATAGTGCACCAGGTATCAGCTGCGATTTTTTTAAGAATATCAAGATCTCGTGTAACTAATTTTGATTTTGTCGCTATATTTATTGGAAATTTATGTTTAGCAATAACTTGAAAAACTTTTCTAGTATGCTCGATTTTTTTTTCAATTGGTTGATAAGCATCATTTACTCCTCCTGGAGCAATTACATCAGGTAATAATGTTCGTGCTCTTTTAAACCTTTGATCTAATTTTTTATCAAAATTAGTTTTAATAATCACTTCATTTTCAAAATCCTCTAAATAATATCGTTGGCTTCGGGCATCACAATATATACAGGCATGCTCACATCCAGAATATGTATTTAAAGTATAACGCGACCAAAACCATGAATCTGGATATTTTAATTTATTTAAAGTTGTTTTGAATTCTTTATAAATATATTTGACCATTATGTTGAGTAATATTTTAGTATTGGTCAATAATAAAATAAAAAATTTAAGATTGATGAAAGAATAGTATAAAAAAATTATAAGAAGTGAAAAAACGCCTTTTTAATACAAATTAAGAAGTGATCCAATATGGAAATGGAATGTATTTAGTGGGCGTTTTTTCAACAGTAACATACAAATTTGTTAATTTAACTTTTTGCTTTTTGAATTATTAATATAAAATTAGATTTTTTCAAGACTAGCAAAACTTCGTGAAACCATCCTTTCACGATCTTCTCGTTGAAAAGAAAAGATTGAAATCAAGTATATTTTTGTATTTATAAAGGAAAACAGATGCGCTGATTATCGACACAATAAGTTGGAAAAAGTGAAAATGCTACTTCAGCCTGATATGATTAAAAAGTAAATTTTAAATGTGCGCCCTCCGGGAATTGAACCCGGGTCCTCGGGTTGGAAACCCGAGATTCTAACCACTATACTAAGAGCGCATAATATTCCTTTGATTGAGAGTGCTATTATATAAAGTATTTAATTAATTTTAACTTTTCTGCTTTTAGTAAATTTAGATGATATTGTGAGATAATTCATAGAAATTAATAATTTTACTTATAACCACCCAAGCATCTAAGGGATATTTTGAAAGAGAGATGAATTTATTTGAAATAGCATCAATTTTTTTTGAAAAAGAAGATTTTTGAAATCCACCAATGATAACAATTATATTCCTCATAAGGTCTTTAGGAAATAACTGCTCATAATTTTTAATTAGTTTTCCTCTATTTGATAATAAGATTATTTCTGGATTTTTATATTCAGAAATGAGATCTTCGAAATTACTATCGACCTGAGAAATTAATGGCATATTGTTAACTTTTACGTTTATAGATCTATCTATCATAAGTTTAGCCATTAACCCTTTAAATCTGTTATAATTTCTAGCAATTCTAATTTCTGGATTGATTTTAAAAATTAAATCATGAATTGTATGGATGAATAAGATTAAATTCCCACTCTTATTTAGGGATGAACCTAAAGCGTTAAGTAGGCAGGCATGGGTTATATCAGGTCGCCCTCTCTTTTCAATATTTTTCAAATTTTTCATGGCAGAAAAATGTATAGCATTATCCAATAACTGTGATGAATAATTCCTTTGAGATATATTTTGTCTAACAGCTGGATGGCTTCTAATTTGCTTAGGAATTAATTCCAATCCACATTCGGCTAAAATAATTATTAATGGCATTTAGTTTTACCAGTTTTTTTCTATAATCATTAATACAAGCATTTCAATTTTTTAATTTTATGAAGTATCTAGTAGTTTTGTTACACTCAAAACAAGTTAAAGATATATGGCTACCTTTTCCTTTATGTGAATGCAATCTGACCCTATAATTTAATCCCGGATACAAGAGCGTTTTGCATTTATGACAAATACGCTTTTTCCACTTAAAAGGTATTTTTATCTTAGCTCTTTGAGCATAACGTCTTGCTAAAAAAGTGTAACGATTTGCTAGAGTTTTATCATTAGGAAAAACTTCATGAGCTCTTTGAAATAAATAAAGCATCCTAGTTTTTGCAATCTTTTTTACAATATATTTAAAATTTTTATTCCTTCTAGGCATTTAAATTAACTTTACAACATATTTAGTTAGACTTATCAAAGTCATATAAGGAAAGTATAAACATTTTACCTCTTACATCTATTAAATAAGAGTTGGATAATTTTGAGGTTATGTGAGCTAATTCTTTTATATTTGATTTTGTAGCAACAGACTTTAATGCCTTGATTTTTATCACTTTATATCTTTTCAATAATTTATTTACATGTTTGATAAATTCGTTTGTAACCCCATTTTTTCCTAAAATACAATTTGGTTGTGATAATAATGTTTTTTTAAATTTTTTTTGATAATCCATCGTTTTAGAATCAAAAAATAGGAAAAATTTTTAATTTATTCTGACTTTTTAAACGTATTATATTTAATAAAGAAGTATAGAATTAAAGATCATGTCTATATATGTCATTCAACCGGAAAGACTTGTTGAAGCAATAGCAGAAAAATTAATGGAGTATTCGGAAATTTCTCCTCCTAAAGGGTCAGAATTTTGGAAAACTGCATTTTTTAAAGAATTAGCACCTCTGGATTCTGAGAAATTCTGGTATATCAGATGTGCCTCTCTTCTTAGAAAGGTGAAAAAATTTGGACCTATAGGTGTAAATAAACTTAGAAAGTTTTATGGGGGAAGAAATAGAAAAGGATCTGGTCGAAATCACTCTGCAAAGGGAAGTGGAAAAATTATAAGAGTAGCTTTGCAACAATTAGAAAATGCAAAATTACTTGTGAAAGTTGAAAAAGAAGGAAGAATAGTTTCTGCTGAAGGCACAAGTTTATTAGAAAGAACGGCATATACAATTTTAAGACAGTAAACCTAAAATTTGATATTGTTAGGGATTTAAAGTGAGCAACGACGAAGAATTAGAGAATATTAGAAAAAGAAAATTACAGGAATTACAGCAACAAGCTGCTCATCAACAAATTGCGGAAGCTCAACAAAAAGATTTTGAAACAAAAAAATATCAACTGATGAGAAAGATATTAAGCCAAGAAGGAAGGCAAAGATTAGAAAATATTCGTATGGTTAAACCAGAATTCGCAGAGCAAATAGAACTACAATTGATTCAATTATTGCAATCAGGACAGCTAAAAGGAGCGATACCTCTACCAGATAAAGCATTTAAAAAGCTTTTAGAACAAATATCTTCAATGGGAAGAAAAAAAGAATTTAATATTAAAAAATAATATAATTATTAAAAATTTTAAAGAGAATAAGATTCATGGCAAGAAATAAAAATTTACCTTCTAAATTACGAAGAGCAAAGAAATATAAACAAAGTCAATCAATTCCAAGCTGGGTTACAATAAAAACAAATCGTAGAGTCAGAACAAGCCCTTATTCGAATAGAACATGGAGGAATACAAGACTAAAACGAGATTAAAAATTACTAATTACTAAATTGAAGGATAATGGCAAAAAAGGAAAAAGAAATTAAATTAGAGGATTTAGAAGAAGAATTGGTAGATTCTGAAGAAATTGAAGAAATCGAAGAATTTAGTTTAGATGAGATCTCAGAAGAAGAAGAAATAAGTGAAATTTTTGAAGAAGACGTTTTAGAAAAAGAAGAAGTAGAGGAATTAGAAGTTCCTAAAGAAGAAATTATTGATGAAAGGATATATATAATACCTCTTGCAAAAGCACGAAAAGGACCTAGAAACAAACGAGCTAAAAAGGCAATTAGATATTTAAAAGAATATATGACACGACACTTTAAACCAGAATCTTTAATAATTACTCAAGAAGTTAATGAACGCATTTGGTCAAGAGGAATTCAAAAACCTCCTAGAAAACTAAAAGTTAGGGCGACTAAGAATATTGATGGGCTAGTGGTTGTTTATTTAAGTTAAGTTTTACCAATTCTTATATAATTTCAAAATTAAAATACTCTTTTTAGATAAAATTTAATGAATTAGAATCAAATCAGTTTATTATAAATGGCAATTATCAAAGCCCAAATTTTTGGCAGGAGTTTGGTTGGAGT
>JAUWHL010000096.1 GCA_030605895.1 Promethearchaeota archaeon
GTTTTTTTGAAAATGCTAAAAAAGTATATGTAAATGATGATCTTGGTACGGATTTTTGGGTTTCAGTAGAAAATCGTGTTAATATCCTTGATGATGGAATACTTTCTGATGAGCAAGTTGCTCTGGGGGATTTAGGAGGTAATTTACCCGCAGGCGAAGTTTTTTTCCCGCCACATGAAAAACAGGGAGAAGGGAAACTATTTTGCCCATTGACAAAAGAACGATATACTAATAAAATTATAAAAAATGCAGAACTTATTTTCAAGGATGGTAAATTGTTACTGGATAAAGTATCTGCAGACCTTAACTTAGATATCTTAGTTGAATCTTTTAAACAAAGGGAAAAAATAGATAGAGATAACAAAGTACACGAAATAAGAACCTACAATGTTGCAGAACTTGGTATTGGATGTAACCCTGTAATAACTAAAGCTATTGGATATATTCTTACAGATGAAAAAATTAATGGAAGTGTCCATGTTGCATTTGGATCTAATATTTCATTTGGAGGCACATCGGCTTCTCAGTTGCATTGGGATTTCGTTACTACTCCTAAAGCTAACATAATCGTCGAATATATAGATGGTACTAAAAAAAATATAATGGAAAACGGAATATTGCTTGAAGAATAAGTTTAATTATACTTTATTAATTATTAGAAATTTTTCTGTAAAAGTTCCTCTAAGAAATAAATTATTTTTTCTAATACTTTTCTTTTAAAAGTTATACGGTCTGTTTTGAAGTTGAACTTCTTTACAATAGTATCTTTTTCAGTTGACACGCCTAGGAATACTAGTCCTACTGGCTTTTCTGGAGTACCTCCAGTTGGTCCAGCAATACCACTAATTCCTATTCCAACATCAACATTAGATTGAACTCTAATATTATACGCTAATTGTTTAACTACTTGTTCTGATACTACACCATATTTATCAATGTTTCTAGGATCTACTTTTAATAGATCTATTTTTGATTGATTACTATAACAAACAATTCCTCTTTCGAAGACTTTTGATACCCCAGAGATGTTAGTAAACATATGGGATATAAAACCCCCCGTACAGCTCTCAGCTACAGAAATCTTTAAATTTTTCTCTGAGTAATCTTTAACAAGTTTTTGTATTCTTTCTAAAATATCCATAATTTCATTTATTGTTTAATTTCAAATTTTTTCCCACATGATCCACAAAATATTGCTCCCTCATCTAAAGAATTCCCGCAAAAGGGACAATGCCATTTCATTACGGATTTTTCAGAAGGAGCTAATGCTTTGTAAATATCTGGTTTTTTTTCTCCAAATGGTTCATATTCTAAATTTTTTTTAGAAGCTTTTTCAAAACATCTTGGACAGTTTTGCTTCTTCTGTAATCCAAAATAGATAAGATATGGATTGATGATCATAAAACCCCACATGAAAAAGATAAAAAGTAAAATCTCTGAAAAAACTGACAAAGATATTATAGTAATTGTGGTAAATACAACAAACATTATTATCGCAAAAATTACAAATATTATAATATTGAATTGAGGTCTTGAAGGGTATACATTCATTTTACATTGATTACAAAACATCATTTCATTGGGATCTTGAACCATTACTCTCAATGTAAACATTTAAAATGAGTTGTTATTATTATTATAAATTAATAACAAATAAAATTAAAGAAAATAAATATATTGTATACTTTTGATAAATATTACATCAATAACAGAATTTAACAAATAAAATAAACAGAGTGATTTAAATGGGAAAAAATAACGTTGCTAAGGGATTTGTGTTCAAAATTACTGTGATTGGGAATGGCGCTGTAGGGAAGACCTCCTTAATTAAAAAATATACTCAAGGTAGTTTTCAAAAAGATTATATCAAGACATTAGGTGCCCAATTTTCGAAATATGATGAAGAGATTGAGGGGGATAATTGTAAATTGTTTTTTTGGGACATTGCAGGACAAGATGAGTTTAATTTTATGCGACCCACATTTTATAAGGGAAGTAAGGCTGCAATCATAGTATTCTCACATACTGATGTAGATAGTTTTAAAAGTATAATAGATTGGCATGAGGACATTAAAAAGTATACTGGAGAGCTCCCTATTGTTTTATTTGGTAATAAAACCGATTTAGTTGATGAAAAGGATTTAAAAGATGAAAAAATAGAGAACATAGTAAAAGGTAGGAATTTTCTTGGGTATTATAAAACATCTGCAAAGACCGGACAAGGAGTTTTTGAAGCATTTCAGGCTATAATTAAAGAGTTATATAACAAATATAAAGAAGAATAGAAAATGTATGATGATATCAATCAAGGATATCCGAAAATTTTGTTTTTCTCTTCAAATCATTGTGCACCCTGCAAACCAGTTGAAGAAATGTTAAAGAGAATAAATATTTCTATGTTTGGAAAGAAATTAAGAATTGAAAAAATATCAATTGAAATGGAAGACAATCGGCAATTTACACAAGAGTATCGTATCACATCTGTTCCCACCTTAATTATAGCAGATAAAAAACTATCAGTAAATATACAAGAAGAAGAAATTATAGATGCGATTCTTTATGCGTTTATATCTTCAGTTAAAATATAAAATTAAGATAAAAAAAATTTATAAAAAAATAAAAATTAAGTGAAATTTAATGGATAGGCAGTTACTCTCTAAAATTCTCGTTCAGATGAGAAAGAATTTAAAAGAAGGCAAAGATATTGGAGATATGAAAGTTGGTGCTTTATTAGCATTGGGACACCAACTAGAAGCAATTTTTTACTATTTAGGACATGAATTAGGATCTATCTTAAAAGTTAAAGCAGTTAAGGATGTATCCCAAATTCCCGATGAATTAAAACGGATTATTACTGAATTCAATCTTGGATCAGTTGAGATAACTGAAAGTACAGATGAAATTATACAATTAAAACTTAAAGATCATTCGTCTATAAAAGATTTAATTAAAAAAGGAATTAAAACATCAGGATGCTTTTGTTCATTTGAAGCTGGACTATTAGCAGGTGTACTTGAAAAATTGAGTGATCGTCATTGCTTTGCTCAAGAACTCGGATGTAGTTTACAAACAGGGCAGAATTACTGCGAATTTATGCTCGTATTCCAAAAGGATTAATTACATTTATTATTTTTTGTTAATACTTTTTTTAAGAAAATTTTTTACTCTAATAAAAGTTTAATTATTAATTATAGAGTGTTATTAGAAAATTATTAATAAGTATAAATTATATTTTGAATATAAAAAAATAAATACATTACTAATTGTTCTTTAATTTTGTTAATTTTGAAATATTCAATTTAATTAATCAGATTATAAAATTGAAAGAGGAGAACAATTTATATAATAGAGAATGTGAGGAGAATGGAAGCAAAGTACATTATAAAAATCTGTCTTCTTGGAGAAGCCAACGTGGGGAAGACATCACTAGTTTATAGATTTATAGAGAATAAATTTAGGGAAAATTATAAGTCAACCTTAGGAGTTAATCTTTTAAAAAAGGACATGGAAATTGAGCAATATGGTGATGTTTCTGCTCAAATCTGGGATCTAGGAGGGCAAGAATCGTTCAGATCTCTTAGGAGCCTTTATTTGGAAGGTGCGAATGGAGCATTTGTAGTTTACGATATGACTAGCAAAAAGACTTTTGAAAAAATTGATGAATGGGTACACGATTTCAGGGATGCTAGAGAAGATGCTCCTATAATATTAATAGGAAACAAATCTGATTTAGAAAAGCAAATTAAAATAACTGAAAGTGAATCAAGGGAGTATGCAAATACAAATAATTTAGGAATGGTTATTACATCAGCTAAAACGGGTCAAAATGTTGAAGAAGCATTTACAGAATTAACGAAAAAGATTCTAGATCAGATTTCAAATAATTCTTAAGAAAATATGGGTTAATTCTTTTCTTTCATTAATTTTTAGGAAGCAATTATTTTCAACTGATTGTAATAAATATCAAAATTTAGTGATTTGGGCTTTAATCTTTTTTAAATCTACCACCTTTATAAAGGAAGATTTATTTAAATAAAAATAACAAAAAAACGTAGTTATAAAGAATTATTTTATTTTACATATTTCAAATCATAATTATCACATAATAAAATCATGTCAGAAGAAGAATTTGATGAAGAAGATAAGGAAGAACTTAAAGAAGAAGGGGAAGAAGGAGAATATGATTATAAAACAGATTTAGACTATAAAATTGAAAATGTAGTAGCAACAGTTGTAGTAGAGATAACAGAAAAAATAGATTTAAATCAAATAGCAAGACGTCATGCAGAGGTTGAATATAACCCCGAACGCTTTCCTGGTCTTGTAATGCGAATTGAAAAACCACGCGCTACAATATTGATATTTTCTACAGGTAAAATGGTAGTTACTGGTCTTAGACAAGCATCAGAAGCAGATCGAGTTGTTGATAAAGTTGTAAAAAACATTAGAAAGGCTGGAATAAAAGTCACTAATCCCGAAATAACAATTCAAAATATTGTAGCTTCAGGGGATCTACACACGAATATTGACTTAAATATGGCCGCTATTGTGATGGAATATGCTATGTACGAACCTGAAGTATTTCCGGGACTTATATATAGAATGCAAGAACCTAAGACCGTTTTCTTAATATTTAGCACAGGACGCATAGTTTGTACTGGTGCAAAGCGAAAAGAGATAGTAAGAGATGCTGTTTTAAAATTAAATCAACAAGTTAGAGAATTAGGTGTAGCTAAAAAAAATATTGGAGATTCAGAATATCAAGATATAACTTTTATTTAATTTATTTTTTATATTTTGTTAATCCTTTAAATGAATGAATCTTTGAAAAATAGTCTTATATTGTTTTCTTCTCGTTTATCGCATCGATAGAAGTAATATATTCCTTATATAGTGCATTAATTAATTTGAATTCTTTAGCTTTGTTAAAAGCTAATAGAAACAGTTGATTGAGGGTTATATTGTTATTAGTTTCATAGATATCATCACTTAGATCTATTTTATCACTGTTTTGATCAAGAAAATTACATA
>JAUWHL010000246.1 GCA_030605895.1 Promethearchaeota archaeon
ATGGAGAAATATTCACCTAAAGATAATGAGAAAGATAAACAAGAAGAAGAACCTGAAGTTTCTATGTTCTCTGAATTTGAAACTATTGAAGGTATGCAGAAAATTTTGATTAAGGCAGGCTATAAAGATATCCACAATAAAATAGAGGAAAAAGAGTTAATTTGTGAAAATGCTGAAGAATTATGGAAAGATTTATGGTCCACGGATTTTCGAGGAGCAATGGAAAGAATTAGTTCAGAAAATCTTGAAAAATTCAAGGAGGAACTCACAAAAACTTTTCCCCAATATAGTTTCGATGATGGTTTACATTGGAATATTAAAGTTCTTTTTACATTCGGAAGAAAATAAAATCAATTAATCTAATGAAGAACAAGAAACTTAAGTCTTATCAAAATTTTTAAATTTTAAAATTAATTTCAGTTCCGAATCTTTGTGAAATCAATGCATTAAATCCCTAGCTCTTATCTAATTATTTAAACTATAGAAAAAACTAATTTTATTCATTTTAATATTCCTAATCTATAAAAGTATTAAAAATAGCCTTATGTCATTTAATAAATAAGTCTAATTTTTATAAATCGTAATGTATTATAAGGAAAGATTGAAGATATTTCGTTAGATAATTTTTTATTTAATTAATAGCAGTAAAAATTCCTGAATGTTTCAATGAATGAAATAATATTTATTGTTGAAGAGTCTTTAGAAGGAGGTTATGAAGCAAGAGCTTTAGGAACTTCCATCCACACTGAAGCTGAAAATTTAATTGAATTAAAAGATTCAATTAAAGACGCCGTAAAATGTCATTATGATGAGAATGAAAGACCCCACATTATTAAATTACATTATGTAAGAGATGAGGTCATAACTTTATGAAAATCCCGCGTAACATTAGCGGAGAAAAACTCTCAAAACCTTAAATTGGATAATTCTCTGGTAGAGGATTTAATAACTTTAGAATTGAAAACTAAAAAATATTACATTTAAAAGATTTAAACTCGTTAGAATGAATAATATTCCGAATGTATTTATCTTATTGCTCAAAAATCAAAGAGAGGGATTCTCTGTTAAATTAGAATTTTAGGTATATAGTTAAAAAACTTCGTGAAATCATCGTTTCACGAAGAAATGTTTTATGCCAATTAATAAAAGGATATCGATGTTGTAATCATCATCTTTATAATTCGCTTCACTAAAGCTAATTTTTTCTTCTTTAACTTATCAATAAAATTTTTTTGAAGTCTTCTAAAGTTAAATTAGATGGTATTCCTAATTGAGTTATTTTATGAATAAATTCATGCAACGACATTTTTGCAATTTCAGCAGCTTTTTCTATTGAAATTTCTTTCAAAATATATTTCTGCATGGCAAAATTAAGACGTTCTTGTTGTAGACCTTCAATTAATAATTTTTTAACTAATGCAGCACGATCAAGATTTTCGTGTTTAGCAAGTTCTTCAAATTCTTTTATTAAATCTTCATCTAACCTTAGATTTATTTGTTTTGTCATTTTACACGACTCTTTCTTATTTTTCTTTTTTTTTATTTATAATATTTTTTGCTTTATTTTTAAAAAAGGAGATAATTTCCAATTTTAGTGATTTAATTATAGCCAATTCTTTGAAAAACGCTTTAAATTCAGTATAATTAATTATCCCTTGTTGTAAAAAATCCAATAATATTACTTCTGACGTTTTAGGTCTTAATCCTACATTTAAAGCATAATTTAATGCTTTATGATCATCTGTTATAAGAGTCCCTTTACTTTTTATACACAGTTCAATGGATTCTCTTTCACCTTTTCCTAAATTTTCAGAAGAAAACATATCATCAAATTTTAGTTTACTTTCTTTGATAATTGATTTATCCAAGTTTAATTTTAATTTTTTAGCATCAGAAAAAAGATCTAAATCTTCTATAAGCTCATTTTTAACCGTTTGACTTACGACAATATTGCCTAATAAAGGTAATTTCTCTTTTATTTGAATTTTTGTTAAATATATTAAAGAACAAGTATCAAAAACAAAGTTTTTCATTATTATGTTAATAACATTGCTAGCATTTATATTTAATGATACATTTCATATCAAAAATATTCTTTAATTTTATAGAAAGTTGTAAATCAATATTATTACATTATTAGATAACTTATCTTGTTCAATTTGTTTCACGATTTTCTGTTAAAATATTTAGATATTGAAGACTTATGCTGTTTATATAAAAGAACAAGTATTATTTTTAATTATGGAAGAGACCGCAGATAAGAGTTCTTTCAAGAGTTATCTATTTTTTTGGTCCGGACAGTTAGCTTCTATTTTAGGGTCCAGTGTCGTATATTTTGTATTACTTTGGTGGCTAGTAGATGAGACTGAAAGTGCAGTGGCTCTTTCAATTGGTTCAGTTTCTTATTTTGTACCATTTATTTTAGTTTCACTAATTGCTGGAGTTGTAGCAGATAGATATGATAGAAAAAAAGTAATATTTATAGCAGATTCACTCCAAGCATTTTCAACGTTTATCATGATTTTATTTTTTTCTTATGGTATTATGGAATATTGGTATCTTTACTTCTTTTTTGCATTCCGTAGCACTTGCCAAGCATTTCATCAACCAACTCAGAATGCGATTATTCCTACTATGGTTCCTAAAGAAAAATTAAGCAGAATAAACGGTATTAATTTCCTATTAACAGGCTTTATTAATATTATTGGTCCAATGATTGGGGCAACATTGTTGATATTTCTCACAGTTGAGCAAGCACTATGGATTGATATTATTACATATTTAATTGCAATTGTCCCTCTATTATTAATTAAAATTCCTTCTTTCCATAAAGAAACTGAAGATAAAAAACGAGAATCGATGTGGAAGGAATTTAAATCTGGATTTAAAATTTTAACCACAATCCCTGGACTTCTGGTGTTAATTTTGGAAGGAACGTTTATTAATTTTTTACTTCAGCCAATTAGTACATTATTACCATATTATATTAGAGTTATTCATAATGGATCTGTTGTTGATTTTGCCTTAATTTCAATGTCTTTTAATGTTGGAATATTTATAGGGGGTATACTTACGACGCTTAAAAAAGAATGGAAATACAAAGTCCCAGTCATGATTCTTGCTACTATTATTTATGCTATAGCATATGCATTATTTTCATTTGTCCCAACAGGTTTTTTCATTCTAATAATGCTATACATTGCAATTCAGGGATTCACATTACCAATCTATAATGCGCTCTTTTATACAATCTTGCAATCAAAGGTCCCCTCTGACAAATTAGGAAGAATAACTTCAATAGATAATACTCTCTCTTGTATAATTATACCTCTAGGGAGTATATTAGCAGGAGCATTAACAGTAATTATTGGAATTGGGCCATTATTCTTCATAAGTGCTAGTTTAATAATTATTGTAGATGTTGTAGTTTATCTCTTTACAAAAATTAGATTACTTGATTCTGAAGAGGATTCATCACAGGAACCCGGATAAAACAAAATAGTAATAATGGTAAAGATCAATTTTTCTATTCCTCAATGATAAAACCAGGTTGGTATATCTCATCATCTTCACTACCATCTGGATTTTTCATGAATTTTAATAGGGCTTCAACAATTTTCTCTGGTGGTTTACCCTTTCCAGCTAAGGCTTCAACTTTTTTATGATTCTTTAATTTGAAATAAATTATTCCACCCCACGGAGGTGATTCTATACCCCCATAAATATAACGCTCAGCTTTTACACTTTCTATATTTTCCCATTTATATACTTCTTTTTTTTCTACTGAACCTATAACAGGACTTTCAGATTTTATAATTTTTCCTTCCTTTCTGTCGATTGCCAATAAGGAAGTTAATTTTAGATATTTATAACCAATATAAATTGAAATTGCGGCAATTATGATAAAAATTGCTGATAATATAAAATTAAATGGAATAAAATTTCGAAAAATTGGTTGAACATAAGGAAGTATCGCAAGAAGAATTCCTGATAACACCCCCATCCCCCCACCAACACCAATAAAAATTATACCCGTTTTACATCGTAGAGGTTTACATCTAATCACAGCATTATCTTTATTAATAACTTCAAACTTCAAATTAAGACAACCTATTAGTGGATTTGTTACTCATTAGTGTTATCAATGAAATTATCATATTAAAATATTGCCTCTTGATTCTTTTAGAAATATCTCAATTATTTTAATCGAGGTTTATGCATAATTTTTCAGTAAATACATATCCATTACCTTAAAATAATAAAATTTAATTATTTGGGAGTGTTTTTAAAAATATTGTAAAAAAATGGGCCCTTGGATTAGTGGAAGATCGTTCGCTTGGCATGCGAAAGGCCGCGGGTTCAATTCCCGCAGGGTCCATTCTCGAATCTTATTATAAGCAAACATTTTTTATACAAATTAATAAATCTTGCATTTTAGTTAAAATTGACGAGAATAATCAACAGATTTATT
>JAUWHL010000204.1 GCA_030605895.1 Promethearchaeota archaeon
TCACTTAATCCTTACTCATCATGCTCTTTGAGTTGTTTCTTTATTAAATTCATTAATTCATCTTCGGTAAGTTCTTTCTCCACTAAAGGTTTATAATCCTTATTAGCAAGCTTTTTCATCCAATTTGGCATGATCCAAGCAAAAATAAAACCAATTGAAAAAATAACTACCAGAATAGCTGTTGTTCCAAATACTATGAGACTGATGATATTGCTAGGATCACCCCAAACAGTTCCAGTAGGTTGAAAAAATTCAGGAATACTATGAAAACTTAATATGAATGAAAAAATTGCAACTACTTTATATCTTAATTTTATCCAAGGCTCAATATCTTGATTTTTTAACAATTTATAAGCTGAATAAGAAGACCACGATAACCAGTTAAAAACTAAAAGTGTGTAAGGTACGTCTAAAGATACTTTTTCATAATAAAGCTTTAAGGAAGAAAAAGTTGCAATGGCATGAAATATAAGCTGGATTAATCCTAATATCAACACTAAAATTAGAACTAAATTTGGTGCCAATTTTCGATTTCTATGAAATGTAATGTTAGTAAAAATAACAGTTAGTATAAAGCATATAAAAACAAATATTTCTTGAAAAAGGAAGCCAAAATTAAATAAGAAATTCCCTATGAATCCAATTGGAAGTATTAAAAAACCGATCCCTGCAAAAAAAAGATTATTTTTACTGATTTTTCTTCCTCGTACTATGAAAAATCCGCCTACTAATATCAAGCATCCACTAAAAACAACAAAAAGTATAAGAAAAAATATATATAAAATATCACTTATCATGATTATACGCCTGCCATAATAATTAATGATTGATTTTTGTTCAACTCATCTAATAGAAAGGCTATTATTTGGTTAGAGTTTATAATTTCCAATTTTATCAACCTATCCCTTAATGCATTTTGTATTGTCGATTTAAGATCATCATAACTCAATTTCTCTAATGGTTTGAAGGGACCAACCTCATCTTTAATTGATAATTTAAATAGCCCCCTACCTGCAAGATGAGTAATGCTAATTTGATCAGCTAATTTATCTCCCAATAATTTAATGATTTCTATTTCAATCGCCTTTTGATAGTTGAGTTTTAATTAAATTCATTAATTCTACTTCTGAAAACTCTTCATCTTTAACACTTTGATATCCTCGATTATAAAAACCAAAAATTCAATGAGAGCCATATCATGCTATGAAATGGGTATTGATTATATAATTAAATATTAAATTCATGATTTGCTAAAAAAATAGGTTAATTATGTTACTAGATTGCTTTATTTAATTTTTAACTTTTCCTAATTTTATTTAATTCTTGGAAGTGAGAAATAAAAGATACTTCCTTTATCCTTACCCTCAGATTCCATCCAAATTTTCCCACCATGGGATTCTACGATCTTTTTTGAAATATATAACCCTAAACCAGTTCCATCAATTCCTAAGTCAAGCCCTTGACCATAACGTTCAATTTTTCCAAATTGTTTAAAGATTTTCCCTTTTTGTTCTTCTGTGAAACCAATTCCGTTATCTTTTATTGATACAATTATAAAATCGTCTTTAATCTCAGTTTTTATATTAATCCATCCCCGTGGAGGTGTGTATTTTATAGCATTCGCCAATAAATTGGAAATCACATCATGAATTTCTTCTTTTTCAAATTGAGTTATTATTGAGTCTTGAATCTCTATGTTAATTGAGTGCTCCCTTTTTACTATAAGAGATGATAACTCATCAATACAGTAATGTATAAGAAAGGATAAATCTTCTCTTTGAAGTCTCGGTTTAAATTCTGATGATTCTAATTTAGATGTAAGCAAAAGATCATTAATAATATTTTGTAATCTTTCACATCCCAGATCTATTTCTTCTAATTTTGAAATTATGTCCGGATTTAAATCTTCCCTATACAATGCTAAAATTAAATCAGAAAAACCCTTAATTGAAGTAAGAAGTGTCTTTAATTCATGAGAGGCTCTTCTGAGAAACTCGGATCTTAATTTATTGATTTTTAGTAATTCTTGTTCTATTCGCTTACTTTCTGTGATATCTCTAATAATTGCCCACATTATAGCAGGATCTCCTTGTTCATCTTTTAAAATCCAAAATTTAATGTCAACGGGAACGATTGTGCCATCTTTTCGAATAAACTCTTTCTCATATATACCACTATGTTTTTCTTCTGCTAACTGTTTTACTATCAAATTATCTTCCATTTCATGCCATTTTTGGGGTGTGATATCTCTAAAATTTAATCCTAAAACCTCTTCTTTAGAATAACCAAGCATTTTTAGATAGGTATCGTTAACATCAATCAAATTGCCTCCCATGTCAGAAGCAGCAATTCCCTCTGTACTTGATTCAAACAATTTACGGTATTTTTCTTCAGACTCTTTTAACTTCTGTTCTGCCATTTTTCCATTAGTAATATCTCTAAAACTCCTTACTCGCCCATATATCCCTCCCTCTCGAATCATAGGGCTAGAAAAACGCTCATAAATTCTTCCGTCTTTAAAATAGATAGTATCAAAATCTTGATTTGTAGAAGTGTATAGTTGAGTGACTCTTGAGAGAAAAGCATGAGGATCTTTTAGTTGATTTAATACATAATTTATTAGCTTTTTATCATCTCTTTCTTTGATTAAATTTTGTGGAATATGCCACATATTTACAAATTTATTATTAGTGTGAATAACCTTCCCATCTTTATTAATCACAAGAATTCCATCAGCCGTTGACTCCAAGATCGCCCTTAATATTTGTTCAGATTCTTTTAACTCGTGTTCCATCTTCTTTCGTTCACTTATATCTCTTGAGACAAAAATAGCTCCTGTTATCTGACCATTTTCCTTTAGAAAATTTCCCTTAGTTTCTACCCAAATATAATGTCCATTTTTATGCTTAATTCTATATTCGTCCAATATTTCGCCTTTAATTAAATTTCTTTTTAAAATCTTTGAGCTTCGTACGATATCATCTGGATGAGTAAAATCCCTCACTCGTTTTCCAATAATATCCTCCTTTGAATATCCTAAAATATTTAAATATGCTCTCTCATTGATATACTCATGTTCAAAATCTTTATTTAAAATTGCTATTAAATCGTTTGAGTTATCCAAAATTAATTTATATTTTTTTTTTGGAATAACCTGTTCTTCATCTTTAATGGTCAATTATATCAACCTTCTTCTTTCTATTAAAGATATTAACACTAACAAGAAATTAAAGTTCTTTATATCTAATAATGATCATAATAAGAAAATTTTTCTTTTTTAAAGTTAATGACTTTAGATTTTAATTCATCTGGAGATTATCTAATTATTATAAGATATCAAAAATTTATGGAATTATGATTGAGATTTTAGAAAAACTGTTAAAAATTCTAAACGATGCTCTAAAAATCGCGTTTGTAGGAATTGGTGAAGAGACGCTCGCAGATGATGGGGTTGGACCTTATGTAATAAGTGAACTCTTACACTTCTCTAATGAAAAATTTTTATTTATTAATGCAGGTATTGATCTTATGAGTAGAATAGATGAAATTGTTAATTTTCAAGCATCTCATCTCGTTCTTTTAGACACGTGCACTTTAAATAGACCCCCAGGCACAGTAGCTATTATTGAACGGGAGAATATTAAAGATACTGTTGCCATATCTACGCATACAATCCCAATTCAAGTAATAGTTGATTTATTAATAGAAAAAATACCCCATTTAAAGGTTTTTATGATTGGAATTGTACCAAAGAGTCTTGTTGGATTTACAGAGTTAAATTTATACAAAGAAGATGAATATTCACTTGAGGAGAGAAGCGAAAATGAAGATCTTCCTTTTTTTGAGTTTAATCTCACTCCCACTATTCACAAAGTGGCTGACCAAATTATTGATATCATCAAAGAAATTATACAGAAAATCTAAATTATTATTCTTATTTCTCTGAGATTTTTGAAATATATTCAACAATAATTTCAATTGTTCTAGAGAAATTTGCTTGTTCTTCAGTATTTAAATCTTCTTTAAGACTTTCCAAAAACGCAATAACTCTATCTGCTTCTCTAAGCTTTCTGATATAATCAGAACCATCTTTATTCAATGAGCCTCCCCAAGCCATTTAACTCACCTTTAGTAATTAAAATATCCAATAAGAAAATAAAAGTATGATTCTGTTTAAAATTCATGATTATTTCAAAAACCGACAAAAAATATGCTCATTTTATGATTGAATGAATAATATGCATTTAAATATAAGATATGTGTATTAAATAAAAGAGAACGTGTAATTATAAACTTGATAAATTATTAAATAAAAGTTTAAAAATAAATTGTTCTATAATTTAAGTGAAAATTCCGGATAAGAATATACACATTTAATTAAAATGATTAAAGAGTTAATGATTATTAATCAGGCGGGAATAGCTTTATTTTATCATAATTTCATTAATAAAGAAAAAATTGATGATGAACAATCCTTAGCAAGCTATTTTGATATAATTTGTAGATTTACCAAACACAGTTTCAAAGAGAGTTTAAGAACAATAGAGTTAGATAGTTATATCTTTTTCTTTTATACACATAAATCCAATTATCATTTAGTACTTAAGTGTGATGATAAAGAATTTGAAAAAGATAAATTAGAATGCATTTCTGGGATGATCATTGATAAGTTCTTAGAAAAATATAAAGAAGTATTACAGGATTTCAATGGAGAAATTTCTCATTTCAAATCTTTTTCTAATCAAATCATAAAAATACTAAACAATCAATTCAAGGATTCTAAGAAAGTTCCCTATGTGGAATACTAAGATAAAAATAAAAAAATAAGAGAAAAGAGATATTTATTTCATACATCAACTACGTTATAATTTTTGTTTCTATTGTAGAAAACACTAATTGAATTGAAGAGCTCACCCATATTTTTTTGCTCTCGTTTACATA
>JAUWHL010000047.1 GCA_030605895.1 Promethearchaeota archaeon
AATGTAAAAACGATAACTAAAAAAAATTATCTTGCCTATGTATATTATCCATCTAAAGAGTTAATAAATTCAAGTATTAAGAAAAATACACACTGAATTAGTAATGATTGAAGAAAAAAAATTTATAAATAACAAAAAGAGAATATGTGTGATAGATAATTATACTCACAAAGTACAAACAGATCGCATCGAAAGAATAACAAATATCATTCAAGAGAATTTTAAAAACATTGAAATAAATTTAATTCATTATTCTCGATTAGATCTAAGTAAAATGAAAGGAATATCGGGATATATTTTATCTGGTTCTGATTCTAATGTATCTGAATTCGATTCGAATAAGAATTTAAAAAAAGAATACAAACTAGAACTGAAATTAATTAAAAAACAAAAAGAAAAACCAATCTTAGCAATTTGCTATGCACATCAATTAACTGCTTATGCATTCGGCGGAAAAGTACAACGAATGAGTGGACCGAATATGGGAAATAGAATCGTCGAATTAAAAATTGACAACATTGATGAATTTATTCCTTATGATGAGCTTCTTGTAAATGTACATCATCAGGACTATGTGATTCCAGAAGATTATAGTGTACAAAAAGATTTTGATATACTCTCAACTAAAGAAAGAAAAGGTTATAATACCATACAATATATGCGTCATTATGAAAGACCTATCTTTTCGGTCCAATTTCACCCTGAAACTCATCATTCCTCTAAATATGTTGAAAATTATGATGAGCAAAAAATAAATAAAACCAAATTATTCGGAGAAGAAATTATAAAGAATTTTGTTTCTCTCTGTATTAAATAAAATTAATATTAAAAATATTAAAAAAGTATCTTACTTCTTCTTTGCTGGTAAATTGGCCTTTTTATTACATTAAGATTCAAATTATAGGTATAAAAAAACAAGAAAAAATGCTTTTAAAAAATTAGATTAGGCTTTTTTGATTTTTAAATAATAATTCTCTCCTTCAGTCTTATATTCTAAAACAATATCCTCTCGTTTGTCTAAATAACGTTTAATATTTTCTCCTGCTTCTGCATAATCACCAGTAACTTCTAATATATCACCACTATTCATCTCAAGAAGTTGTCTTTTAGTTTTTGCTACTGGCATTGGACAAACAAGATTGGAACAATCTAATTTATACGACTCTGACATTTATCAATCACCCTTATATGATTAACTAAATAAAACATTATCTGCTTCTTCACACATTTCAACAAATCCATTCATGGTCGTCTTTTCAATTCCCTCCATTAACTCATCTTCAGCTAATCCACGTGCTTTCATACACACTCCACATGTTTTCACATTTGCTCCTTCAGAAATAATATCCGTCATCCACTTTCCTATATTATCATAAGTCATAGGGGCCTGATTTTTTTTACCTACAAAAATACCATCTTCTACTAGGAATATATTAATCTTATGCCCTTCTAACAATGCCGTGTAGGCAAATCTTAACATAGTGTATGGACGTTCAGCAGTGTAAGCCCCTTCTCCAATTACTATTGTAAATATCTTACTTTTATCAACCATATCAAATGCTCCTCTACAATCTTTTGTTTAAAATCAGTTCTTTAGGTAATTACATAAAAAGTAGTATGTTTATTAATTTTTTCATAAATATCTATTAAAAAAATCGATAAATAAAAATACCAAAATTCTCTTATATTATAAATAGAACATTAGGTTTTTTGAGTTGATTTAAAGTTTGAATATTGAATATTTAAGAAATTTTATCAAATTAACTCAATTTAAAAGCTTCTCAAAATTAGCAAATGAACTTCCTATTTCTCAAAGTACATTATCACACCAGCTATCGCAATTAGAAAAAGATTTTGGAGGTGTTGTTTTAATTGATAGAACAACAAAAAAATTTGAATTATCTAAAGCGGGAGTGCTTTTACTCAAATATGCTAAACAGATTGTAAATGTGTATGATAATTCTAAACTAGAAATCTCTAAATTTAAAGACCAATTTGTTGAAGATATTATAATATCTGCCTCAACAATTCCAGGATCTCACATATTACCACGATCTATTGCAGAGTTCAGGTATAAAAATCCAGATGTAAATTTTAAAATCTTAATTAACAATTCAAAAAAATCAATTGAAAATCTGAATAGTGGAATGGCTGATTTCGCTGGAATTGGTAGTTTTATGAACTATAATGAGAATGATTTCGATTATATTAAAATTGGAGAAGATGAGTTTAAATTTATATGTTCACCTAATCATGAATTACTAAAAGATGGTAATTTAGTGACTTTTAACGAACTTATTAAATATCCTTTTGTATGGAGAGAAAAAGGTTCTGGAATGAGGTATACTTTTAAACAAAAATTTCCAGAGTATAAAGAGTTAGATTTTGAATTAGAATTCAATGATAACGATTCAATTATTTCTACTGTTAGTGAATCTAAATATATTAGTATTATGAGTGAAATGATGGCTGATAAAGCAGAATCAGCTGGTTTAATTAAATCCTTAAAAATTAAAAATTATCCGGTTATAGCAAAAAGACCTTTATTTTTCATCAAATTAAAAGAGAAACAATTAAGTATGTTAAAAAAGAAATTTTGGGATGAGATAAAATCAAAATCCTAAAAAAATGAAAAGATAAGAAGTGAATATTTAAACTATTTTATCAAAACTCCTGTCTGGTCGAAGTTTAAGAAAGCGCTAATTTTCTCTTTAAGTGGATAAATTCCCTCTTTAAATAAAGTAAATAGGAAAATTGCAAAAAACACAATCGACCCTAATCCTGGAGCAAATCCACTCAAAATATCTACAAAACCAGAGGAAGGATCCCAAGAGAATAACGTGTACACTAATGAAATTACAGCTATTAAAATAGAGATAAAAGATATTATTGTTGCAGTTTTTTTACTAAGATTTAAATGAATTGGTCCAAGATCGAGTTTAAAAAATTTAGGTTGTACCATAATAGATAAGACTGTATGGCTAATTACTTTCTCTTCGAATTCTATGTAGACATTTAAAAATCTTCTCTCACTTTCTTTTTTCTTCTTTTTCTCCTTTTTTGATTTTAAGGGCATGATGGAAAAAATCATGACTGGAGGATTAACGGCATCCTTCTTAACTTCTACCTTCCCAAATATCGGATGTACTTCAAATCCTTCTCCTTCAATTTTAAGATCCAGAACTGGAGGTTCTTTCTTAGTCGTTACTATTCTAAATGTAGTTTCATATACAGTCTTGCCCTCTTCATCGACAATCTTTAATTCTTTATGTGAAAAATATACATAAAACAAATAACTCCTTTGCTCCATCATAACTGAATAATATTGAAGTCCCATATTAATTTCATATACGGTTGGTTGAGGTTCTTCGGAAATGACTGCAGAAGGTTCTGGCATGGATTTTGGTGGAGGTGCTGTGGGCCCAGTCAAACCGTCAGAAGGCGGTGGAGGTGGTGGACTGATGGCGGGTCGTTCGGCAGGTGCTCCAGCACCACCAGAAGGAGGGGCGCTCGATCTGGGAGCGGGTGGTGGAGCTGATAGCGATTTTTTTTAGCTTTTGGAGCTTCTTCCAATCTCCTTAATACTTCCTTTTCCCTAACATCTCTTTTTAAAAATTTATCTTCCTCATTAGGTTCTTGTTTATTTTTTACATATTCAGCCAT
>JAUWHL010000011.1 GCA_030605895.1 Promethearchaeota archaeon
CAAGAATTAATTTTGAAATTGATTTATTAAAAGATCATTATAAAAATATAAGATATGAACCCTCTACAGCAACCTTACATTTAGATATGAAAGGTAAAATGAAAACAGAAGATCTTACATTTGAATTTCAAATTGAATTACCAATCGATTATCCAATGAAAATGCCCGAAGTGAAAGTGATAAATGAATTCGAGCTTGAAGCTCATGAGAAAATAAAAAATGATTTGCATGCTTCATTTAATGATTTTTTTAATGAATGGACTCCGTTTTCTTATCTTGTTGATTTATTTAATTTAATATCTAAGAAAATTTTTGAAGTTTCAGTAGTATCATGCGTTATATGCCATAAAATTGAATGTCCAAGTTGTTCTAAAAAAATTGCTGGTGATGATAACTGTCATGCAGAATGCCCACACTGTAATAGAGCATATCATAATCATTGTTGGGAGCAAACTATTAAATCATTTGGGAAATGTGGTTTTTGTTTAAGGTAATTTTTAAGTATATTATAATCCTAATGAACTAAACATATCAAATAAAATCATCTTAATGAATTTCTCTTTAAGTTAAACATTTTCAGCTTTGAAAAATCTAGAAAAAATTCAAAAATGATTTTGTTCAAAAGTGTTCTAGCATAAAACAATGCCAAAATCAAAGATGGACTCTTTTACTGAATGATTTTGTGAAATTGAAAATTTCCCTATATAAGTTTTTAGGTAAATCCATTAAATTTTTTAATTTGGAACTCTTATAATAAACCATCACATTTTAGTTAGATGATTTTCGTGGAACTATTGGATAAAAAGCTGAATCTTAAAAAATTAGAGGAAAATATATTAGAATTTTGGGAAGAGCAAGAGATTTATTCATTAATAAAAAAAAAGGAAGAAAAAAAAGAAGTTTGGCGCTTTATTGATGGACCACCCTATACTACTGGTTCAATTCATCTTGGAACTGCCTGGAATAAAATTCTAAAAGATTATTTAATCAAATATAAACGAATGAGAGGTTTTAAAGTTACAGATACGCCGGGTTATGATACACATGGATTACCTATCGAAGTTCAGATGGAAAAAGAACTTGGTATTAAGAATAAACAAGAAATTCTAAAATATGGCGTTGATAAATTCATTAATAACTGTAAAGAATATGCTCAGAAAAATATCCGGATAATGAATGAACAGTTTAAACGATTAGGATGTTATTTTTGGGATTGGGATAAACCATACATTACGTTTAAAAATACTTACCTTGAAGGAATTTGGTGGACCTTAAAGAAAGCTTGGGAAAATAATTTATTATATCAATTTTTTAGACCATTAAATTGTTGTCCGAGATGTGCAACAGCACTAGCTAAACACGAGCATGAATATAAAAATATTAAGGATACAAGCCTTTTTCTAAAGATAAAATCGGAAGATATGGAAAATACTTATTTTATCATTTGGACAACCACTCCTTGGACACTTGTTGCAAATGAAGCAATAATGGCAAATCCTTATGCAGAATATGCTAGAGTTAAAATAGAAGATCTTAATGAATATTGGATATTATCAAAAGTTTCGATCACACATCTGATTTCAGGAGAGTTGGGATATAAATATAAAATTGTAGACAATTATCTTGGAGAAGATTTAGAAGGAATGAAATATATTCATCCCTTAATAGAAGAAGTTCCATACCAAGAAGAATTAGCGAAAAAAAGTAATACTGTACATTCAATAATTTTATCTGAAGAATATGTTTCATCATCAGAGGGTGTTGGATTAGTACATTCTGCACCAGGACACGGTCCAGAAGATTTCGAAGTTGGAGTAGCTAACAACATTCCCGTTTTTACTCCAGTGGATATAAAGGGTGTATATACTAAGGAAGCTGGAAAATTTGAAGGGAAATCTGTTTTCGATGCTAATGACGAAATTCTGGATTTGTTAAAACAAAAAGGAACTCTGATATTTACTAATGAGATCGAGCACGAATATGCTCATTGCTGGCGTTGTGATTCAAAGTTAGTTTATAGAGCAACTAATCAATGGTTTTTTAAAACTGAGAGCCTTATTCCCGATTTATTAGAAAAAAATAAAGAAATATATTGGGTACCAGATTGGGCAGGTAATAGATGGTTTAAAAGTTGGTTAAGCACATTAAAAGATTGGTGCATATCAAGGCAACGCTTTTGGGGAGTACCTCTTAGTGTCTGGATTTGTGATAATGAAAAATGTGGAGATATCACCGTAATTGGTTCACGAATGGAATTAATGGAAGTTGCAGGACATTGTCCTGAAGATTTGCATCGTCCTTGGATTGATAGTGTTACTTGGAAATGTAAAACCTGCACAAATGGAACAAAAAGAAGAATTCCAGATATTTTAGACGTATGGTTAGATTCTGGATCTGTAATTTGGGCAGCTCAAGAATATTATGATCCAGAAATGGAGAATTTTGACTCTTGGGTTCCAGCCGATTTTATACTTGAAGGAAAGGACCAAATCAGAGGGTGGTTTAATAGTCTATTATGCAGTGCCATGGTATCATCTAATCGGAAAAATTATCATGCTTGTTACATGCATGGGTGGACTTTAAGAAATAAATTAAAAATGAGTAAGTCCAGAGGAACTCAAATTTTACCTGAAGATCTCATTCAAGGTACGGTGGATGAATTAAAAAGAAATAAAACCTATTCAAAGATTAAAGGAATTGAAACTTTTCGATTCTATTCTATTGGTGTGACTCAACCTGGTCGAGATTTTAACTTTAACGTTAAGGAATATGCTGATACTTATAAGATTATCAATACAATCTGGAATGTCTATGTATATGCCAATGAAAAATTTAATTTAGCTGAATTTGATCCTTCAGAGGTCAAATATGACATAAATAAGATAAGTAGATTAGATAAATGGATGATTTCAAGATTAAATTCTACAATAAAAAAAATTACAGAATTATCAGATGAATATCAACTTCCATGGATTACAGGGGAAATTAGAGATTTAATTGTAAATGATATAAGCAGGTGGTTTATAATGCTCAATAGAGAGAAACTTGATATTTATTCTGAAGATCCTAATAAGTTACTGATTATGGCAGTTCTCTATCGTGTTTTATATAAAGTCTTATTACTATTAGCACCAATTAATCCTATGATAAGTGAAGAAATTTTCCTCAAAATGTTCAAATCAGACTTAAGATCAATTGGTTTTGAAGAAACAGAAAGCATTCATTTACAAGATTGGCCTGATTATGATGAGAAAATGATTAAATTAGATCTAGAAGAACAGATGCATTTTACTCGTGAATTAATTGAAATCATTAGAGCCATAAAAGATGAAAACAGAATTAGATTAAGATGGCCAAATAAAAAGATTATTTTAGAGACTAAAGAAGGAATGCCAAAAATAGAATTTCCTGAGATAATTAAGAAAGTTGGAAATGTAAAAGAATTAGAAATTGTAAAATCTATCAAACCATCAGATAACTTAATTAAAGCCGAATCAAAATTCTGTAATGTTTATTTAGATAAATCTATTGATGATGAATTGCTAGCTGAACGTGTAATTAATGATTTAATGAGAAATATTCAATTTACTCGTAAAAAAAACGGATTCGGAATAGAAGAGAAAATATCCTTAGAAATTGGAACGAAATCGGAATATTTAAAGAATTTTCTTGAAAAAAACCAAGATACCATCACTGAAAAGATAAATGTACACAACCTTGAAATTAGTTTTGAAGATTTTAAAGAAGAAAAAGGTAAAATTTTCGGAAAATTAAGTATTTGTCCAAATAGAAAATGCGCTGCTGCCTTAAAGGATAACATAATCTCAAAATTAGAGAAAAATGTGGATGTTAAGTGTCCACACTGTGAATATAACTTAAATGAGAATACGCTTAATGCAATTACATTTAGTTTTAATAAAAAATGATGAATTTTTTAAGTTAATATATTTATTTTTTCTTAATCCTTATATTTTGAATAATAATCTAGCCAATAGTCGTACATATCTTTTAGAGTTTCTTCAATAGGAACAGAAACATTCCATCCTAATTCTTTTTTTATTTTTGAATTATCTCCAAGAATTATATCTTCATCTGTCTTTCGCAATTTATGTAAGGTGTTTTCTCTCACTTCTATTTTTTTTGATGAAAAACTAAGAGCTATATTTAACAGTTGTCGAATTTGAATCTTTTTACTAGAACATACATTATATGTTTCTCCCGGAGTTCCTTTTGAAGCTACCAACCAAATTGCTTTAAGTGAATCCCTTATTCCTGTAAAATCACGGTAAGGCTTTAGATTCCCAACTTCAATTATTGGTTCAGATAACTTGCTATCGATTTTAGCTATTTTACTTATAAAATCTGCACATGCATCTCCTTTTTTTCTAGGACCAGTTTGGTTAAAAAATCTAATATTTATTGCTTCAATTCCAAAATTAATGTAATATTGTCTGGAAAGTAATTCAGTAGCAATTTTACTAATACCGTATGGATGAACTGCTAATAGTGGATCAGTTTCCTTTAATGGCCTATTAAGTGATGTTGTTGTTCCATATTCAGCACTAGTACAAGCAACAATAACTCTTGACTTCAACTTATACTTCTTAATCGTTTCAAAAATATTTATTGTTCCAATAACATTTGTTTTTATTGTACCTACAGGATCTTCCCAAGATGGTATAACATGGGGTTGTGCTCCAAAATGAAAAATGTATTTTGGCTTAATTTTTGTTATTATTTTTTCCAATAAACTAATATTATTCAAATCACATTCTAAAAATACAAAATTTTCATTTGTAGTTGGTATCTGAATGGAAGCATTAAAAGCTTTTTGTTTCTCTTCTGAAGAGAAAATAAGTTGTCCATTAGTATAGTGATTTAAATTGTGTAAAGGACGATTGGGAAGATCGATACCATATACTTTTTTACCTTGCTTGATACAAAAATCGGTCAAATGTGATCCTAGAAAACCATTTACTCCAGTAATAAGTATTATTTCCATATTAAACTCAAATTAATTAATTTCAAGTTAATTTATTTTAATAATCCTTTTTCTATTAATTCTTGCATAGCTTTTAAAGAAGGTTTTTGAACATTTTCTTTTTGAGTTTTGAGCCAATTTATTAAATCATCTATCCCTTCCTTAAAAGCTAAAGTTGGTGAATATCCTAATTTACTTTTTATTTTTGAAATATCTGCTACACAATGTCTTATATCACCAACCCTAAATTGTTGATTATAAATAGATTTTAATTCTGGATTTATTTTTTGAGTAATAGTTTCTGCTACTTCCTTTATAGTTATTGGAGTTCCCGTGCCAACGTTGAAAATCTCGCCATTAGCAGATATTTTTTCCATAGCAAGAATTAAAGCTTGACACACATCTCTTACGTTCACAAAATCTCGCGATTGTTCACCATCTTCAAAAATAATTGGAGGTTTTCCGTAAAGTGCTCTAATACTAAAAATTGCGCAAACTCCTGTATATGGATTTGACAGAGATTGTCTCGGACCATAAACTAGAAAAAATCTTAATATTGTCGTATTAATTCCATATGTATTACCAATTAATAAACTCATTTTTTCTTGCGCCTGTTTTGAAAAGGCATATATTGAACTTGGATTTAATAGTGAGTTTTCATCAGTTAAGAGAGGTTTAAGCTTAAATCCACATTTAGGGCAATTATGTTCCCAATCTTTACGTTTTAATTGTTCAAGTGATCTCAACTTTGGAATAATCACCCCACACTTATTACATTGAGATTTACCTTCCCCATATACGGTATTTGATGATGCAATTACAATTTTTTCTATATTGTGTTC